>NZ_JBFODM010000039.1:0-121667 GCF_040908325.1 Aeromonas sp. R4-1 | reverse complement strand
TTGATGTTGTCGCCCGGCATTACCATCTCTACGCCTTCCGGCAGTTCGATGGTACCGGTCACGTCGGTAGTACGGAAGTAGAACTGCGGACGGTAGCCTTTGAAGAACGGGGTATGACGACCACCTTCTTCTTTGGACAGTACGTACACTTCAGATTCGAACTTGGTGTGCGGCTTGATAGAACCCGGCTTGGCCAGTACCTGACCACGCTCTACGTCTTCACGCTTAACACCACGCAGCAGCGCGCCGATGTTCTCGCCTGCACGACCTTCGTCCAGCAGCTTGCGGAACATTTCAACACCGGTACAGGTGGTAGAAACGGTATCTTTGATACCAACGATTTCTACAGTCTCACCTACTTTAACGATACCGCGCTCTACACGACCGGTAACTACAGTACCACGGCCAGCGATAGAGAATACGTCTTCGATAGGCATCAGGAACGGCTGGTCAATCGCGCGCTCCGGCTCCGGGATGTAGGTATCCAGGTGGCCAGCCAGCTCGATGATCTTCTCTTCCCACTGAGCGTCGCCTTCCAGCGCTTTCAGTGCGGAACCACGAACTACCGGCAGGTCATCACCCGGGAAGTCGTACTCGGTCAGCAGTTCACGAACTTCCATCTCTACCAGTTCGAGCAGCTCTTCGTCATCAACCATGTCACACTTGTTCATGAACACGATCATGTACGGGATACCAACCTGACGACCCAGCAGGATGTGCTCACGAGTCTGCGGCATCGGGCCGTCAGTCGCTGCTACTACCAGGATCGCGCCGTCCATCTGGGCAGCACCGGTGATCATGTTTTTAACGTAGTCGGCGTGACCCGGGCAATCTACGTGGGCGTAGTGACGGGTAGCGGTGTCGTATTCTACGTGGGAGGTGTTGATGGTGATACCACGCTCACGCTCTTCCGGTGCCTTGTCGATCTGGTCGAAGGCGAAAGCTTTACCACCGAAGTGCTTGGCCAGCACGTTGGTGATAGCTGCAGTCAGGGTGGTTTTACCGTGGTCAACGTGGCCGATGGTACCCACGTTAACGTGCGGTTTATTACGCTCAAATTTTTCTTTAGACATGATCGTCCCTCTAAACTAACGCTGAGTACGCGGTGGCAAGCTAACCACAGAACAGTTTATATGATGGATTTGAATCTGGTGGGAAAGAAAGAGGTACTGATGGCTGGTTCGCTTGCCGAACTCACCCTAGGGTGCGGCTCTGCTAACGCCTGAGCCATATCAGCATCTTGGAGCGGGCAGCGGGAATCGAACCCGCATCATCAGCTTGGAAGGCTGAGGTAATAGCCATTATACGATGCCCGCATTTCTCTAACCCAAAGAACTCAAACCGCAGAGAAATATGGTGGAGGGAGAAGGATTCGAACCTTCGAAGGCAGAGCCGTCAGATTTACAGTCTGATCCCTTTGGCCGCTCGGGAACCCCTCCAGACGCCAGATTGTCACAACGGTAATTCTGCTTGCACCCGTTGTGTTTATCGCTTTTGCACGGCAAATAGACGACAGACAGTCAAGCGTCGCGCATTTTATTGTAAGGTTTTGGGGGATGCAACCATTGAACCCGGCAAAATATGCTTTATTGCTGGGAAGTTTGCAAAAAAGCGGGGGCAAACAAGCCAATCCTGCTGCGTCCCTTGTCGCTCCCCCACCCTTGGTGTATGGTCGCCGTGCCCAAGAAACAGTGATGACACCATGACGACAGAGCATAACCCCTATCTGCAATTCACCCGCGAACAATGGGCGTTATTGCGCGATTCGGTCCCCCTGACCCTGACCGAACACGATCTGCAGACCCTGCGCGGGATCAACGAGAAGGTGTCATTGCGGGAAGTGGAAGAGATCTATCTGCCTCTCTCCCGCCTGCTCAATCTCTATGTCAAAGCCAAACAGCGTCGCAGCCGGGTGCTGGAGCAGTTCCTCGGCCAGTCCCGCGGCAAGGGCACCTACATCATCAGCATTGCCGGCAGCGTGGCGGGGGGCAAAAGCACCACGGCCCGTATTCTGCAGGCCCTGCTGGAGCGCTGGCCGGAACATCCGCGGGTGGAGCTGGTCACCACCGACGGCTTCCTCTATCCCAACAAGGTACTGGAAGAGCGCGGCCTGATGCGTCGCAAGGGGTTCCCGGAATCCTACGATATCCGCAATCTGGTGGAATTTGTCGCCAATATCCGCGCCGGTCACGAGAAGGTCGAAGCGCCGGTTTACTCCCACCTTATCTACGACATCATTCCCGATGAGAAGAAGGTGGTGGAGCAGCCGGACATCCTGATCCTGGAAGGGCTCAATGTGCTGCAAAGCGGCATGGACTACCCTCAGGAGCCCCATCGGGTCTTCGTGTCGGACTTCGTCGACTTCTCCATCTATGTGGATGCCGATGCCGAACTGCTGCGTACCTGGTATATCGAACGCTTCCTGAAATTCCGCAGCGGCGCCTTCTCGGATCCCGACTCCTACTTCCATAACTACGCCAAGCTGGCGGAGAGTGAGGCGACCCAGATCGCCAGCAACATCTGGCAAGATATCAACTATCTGAATTTGCAAGAAAATATCCTGCCAACGCGTGAGCGTGCCAACCTGATCATGACCAAGGGCCATGAGCACGCCATCGAACAGATCAAGCTGCGCAAATGATGACTGCAGTTGCCGGATAACGAAGAGGGGGCCGCGGGCCCCCTCTTCTTGTTTGGTATCATGAGCGGCCTTGCTGACCCTCAGTCGCCCCGGCGCAGGGAGAGCTCGCCCCCCAGATAGAATTTGATCCCTTCAGCTGTCTCCAGTCGCAGGGCACCGCGATCGTCGATACCACGAGCGATGCCACGGATCTCCTGATCCCCCATCAGCAGGCGCACCGGGCGACCGGCAAAGTGATCGAGCCGGTTCCACTCATCGACAAAGCTTGCCAGCCCCTGCTGCTCAAAGGTGTGCAGCGCCCGCTGCAAATGGACGATCATCCGGGCTGCCAGCTGATTGCGATCCACCAGTTCCGGATTGATGTGGCGCAGCTCGGCCCAGGCCTGATCGATCTTCTCCCCTTCGCGGGCAGGCATCGCCAGATTGAGACCGATGCCGATCACCAGATGACAACTGGCCCCGGCACTGCCACTCATCTCCACCAGTATTCCCGCCAGCTTGCGGCCCTGATAGTAGAGGTCGTTCGGCCACTTGAGCTCGACCCCCTGATAACCAAGGGACTCCAGCGCTTCAACCACTGCCACGCCGACCGCCAGACTGAGCCCCATAGCCGCCGCCATGCCTTGTTCGAGTCGCCAGTACATGCTGAGGATCAGCTGGCAACCAAACGGCGAAATCCAGGGTTTGCCACGACGCCCGCGCCCGGCTGTCTGACACTCGGCCAGACAGCTCTCACCGGAGCGCAGCTCATTGACCCGATCCAGCAGGTGTTGGTTGGTCGAGCCAATGACCGGGAAACAGTGCACCGGCGCCATCGGGGCCAATGCCTGCAATGTAGCCTGATCATAGAGCGCCATCGGCACCGCCAGCCGGTAGCCCTTGCCGGTCAGGCTAAAGAGATCCAGCCCCAGCTCCTTGAGCGCCGCCATGTGTTTGCTCACCGCCGCCCGGCTGATACCGAGCTGCTCACCCAGCTGTTCGCCGGAGTGAAACTGGCCGTCGCTAAGCAGGGTGATCAGGGTCTGTCTGATGGGAGTCAACGTCATGAGAGCACCTCGTCGAGCCAGGTTTCACCATGCGCACCCATAAAGCGCACCTCGTGCTCCAGCACCACGCCAAACGTCTGCTCCACGCTGTCGCGGACATGGGCCGCCAGCGCGATCAGCTCCATGGCACTGGCGCCCCCCAGATTGACCAGCACCAGCGCCTGCTCCTGATGAACGGCGGCACGGCCAATGGCGAAACCTTTCAGCCCGCACTGATCGATGAGCCAGCCTGCCGCCAGCTTGGCCTGCCCTTCTCCGGCCGGATAGCAGGGCATCTGCGGGTAGCGCGCCTTGAGATTCTCCGCCAGCGCGGCAGGCACCACCGGATTCTTGAAGAAGCTGCCCGCATTGCCGAGCACCGCAGGATCCGGCAGTTTGGCCATGCGGGTGGCACAGACGGTATCGAAGATGGCCTGCGCCGAAGGCGCATCACCGAGCGCCGCCAGCGGGCCATAGCCCAGCACCGGTTGCCACGCCTTGGGCAGTTTGAGCCCGACGGCGGTGATCAGGTGGGAATCCTGATACTCGTGTTTGAAGATACTGTCGCGATAACCGAAGCGGCACTCTGCCGCCGCGATCCGTTCAATCTCGCCACTCTGCCAGTTGAACGCCTCGACATAGGCGCAGAAGTCGGCCAGCTCAACGCCATACGCACCGATGTTCTGCACCGGCGCCGCACCGACCGTGCCGGGAATCAGCGCCAGATTCTCCAGCCCGAACCAGCCCTGTTGCAAGGTATGGCGCACCAGCTGATGCCAATCTTCACCGGCCGCCACATGGAGCAACCAGTGATCGCCACCATCTTCAGCGGTAATCCCCTTGAGCCGGTTGAGCACCACCAGACCGAGAAAATCCGTGGTGAAGAGCATGTTGCTGCCGCCGCCCAGATTGAGGCGCGGCAGCTGGTTGAGCTGCGGGTCGGCACGCAGGGTCGCCAGATCGGCAACCTGCTCCACCTCGGCCAGCCAGAGGCAATACGCATCGAGGGCAAGGGTGTTGAGCTTCAACAAGGAGGCGTTGGCATTCAGTTTCATCGGTCTATCCCGGCTTGGTGCAAGGGCGCAGTCTACCTCAAGTTACCCCATGACGAAAAACCCGAGCCCTTTTCGGGGGAATAGCAGTGGTTTAGAGTAGGCGACTTCAACTGCTGAGGAATAACTCATGAACAACCAGTTTGCCGTCATCGGCCTGGGCCTGTTTGGCAGCGCGCTGTGCGAAGAGCTGCAACGGCAAGATGCCGAAGTACTGGCCATCGATATCGACGAGAGCAAGACCCGGCAAATCGCCGCCCTCTGCAATCACGTTATCGTGGCGGATGCCACCGATGAGGCCACCGTGGCCGAGCTGGGACTGGCCAATTTCGATATCGTCTTCGTTGCCATCGGTGACAACCTGGAGACCAGCATCCTCACCACCCTCGTCTTGAAAGAGGCAGGCGTGAAGAAGGTGTGGGTCAAGGCGCGCGACAAGTTCCACGCCAAGATCCTGCAGAAAGTGGGCGCCGACAAGGTGATCAACCCGGAGTGGGACATGGGCCGCCGGGTCGCCCAGAGCATGCTGGACAACCGGCTGTTCGACTATCTGGAGCTGGGCCACGACATGGTGCTGACCGAGTTCGTGATCGGCCTGCAACAGAACGGCCGGGAACTAGGCGACTTCCACCTGCTGCAGCAGAGCGATTTCCAGCTGCTCGCCATCAAGCGTGGTGACGTGCTGCACAACGTGCTGACCGGCAAGATGGAGCTGCAACTGGGCGACATCCTGATCCTGGCGGGCAACAAGCACGCCATCGACCACTGGCTCGAAACCCTATGATCAACTGGCGCAGCAGCTACGCCTTCGCCCTCCATCGGGAGCAGGACTCTCGCTGGAGCGAAGCCCGGCTGATCCTCGGTAGCTTTCTGATCATTCTGCTGATTGGCACCATCTTTCTGGTGCAACCCTCCAGCCACAATGGCGAGGTTACCTTCGTCAACGCCCTGTTTACCGCCACCTCGGCCATCAGCGTGACAGGTCTTGGCGTGGTGGATACCGGCACCGCCTTCACCCTGCAGGGGCAGATTTTCCTGCTGATGCTGATGGAGATCGGCGGTCTGGGCCAGATGACCATGACCCTGCTGCTCATCGCCATCTTCAGCAAGCGGGTCGGTCTGCGCCAACAGGTACTGGCCAAGGAGGCGCTGGGACAGGAGGGCTCGGTCAACATCATTCAGCTGGTCAAACGGATCGTGCTGTTCGCCTTTATCGCCCAATTGATCGGCACCGGCATCATGGCGATCCGCTGGGTGCCCGAGATGGGGTGGGTGCACGGCCTCTATGTCAGCTTCTTCCACGCAGTATCGGCCTTCAACAACGCCGGGTTTTCGCTGTTTGCCAACAACCTCATCGACTATAGAGACGACCCCATCATCAGCTTGACCATCGCCGGTCTGCTGATCCTGGGGGGGATCGGCTTTACCGTCATCGTCGATCTGGTGCGCAACCGCCGCTGGCGCAAGCTGAAGCTGCACAGCAAGCTGATGTTGCTGATGACCCCGGCGCTGCTGCTGGCCGGTACCCTGATGTTCTGGCTGCTGGAACACAACAACCCCGGCACCCTCGGCAAGGCAGGTATCGGTGGCCAGCTGCTGGCTGCCTTTTTCCAATCTGCCAGTGCCCGTACCGCCGGTTTCAATACCATAGATATCGGGCTGATGACCCCGGCGGCGCTGCTGTTCCTGATGATGCTGATGTTTATCGGTGCCGGTGCCACCTCGACCGGTGGCGGTATCAAAGTCACCACCTTCGCAGTCGTGCTGCTGGCGACCAAGGCGTTTCTGACCAAACGACCCCATGTCACCGCTTTTGGCCGCACCCTGTCGCCCCAGATCGTGACCCGCTCGCTGGCCATCATCATCGTCAGCACCATGGTGCTGATGCTGGCGATGTTCCTGCTGATGGTGACCGAGGATCTGCCGTTCGACAAAATCATGTTCGAGACCATCTCGGCATTTGCCACCGTCGGTCTCTCCACCGGCATCACCGCCTCCCTGAGCGAGCCGGGCAAGCTGATCCTGGTGCTGGTGATGATCTGCGGCCGTCTCGGCCCGCTGACCCTGGCCTTTATGCTGGCCCGCCCGGTCGAGACTCGCATCCGTTATCCGGAAGAGAACGTCTATACCGGCTGACCAGCCATGAACACGGGGCAGCCACTGGCTGCCCCGTTTTTTTATTCGGCTTGTTGCTGCGTCTTGAGCCAGCGCCCCGGGCTCACCCCCAGCTCCCGCTCGAATGCCCGACCAAAGGCAACACTGCTGCTATACCCCGCCCCCAGAGCCACCTGCACCATGGGCTCCCCCGTCAACAGTTGCTGGCAAGCGCGCGCCATGCGCCAGCGGGTTAGATAACCCAGCGGCGCTTGACCAACCCGCTCCTGAAACTTCGCGGCAAAGCGGGCCCGCGACATGCCGGCCTCCCGCGCCAGCGTGGCCACCGTCCAGGGTTCATCCCCACGCTGATGCATCACCGAGATCGCTTTGGCCAACTGGGGATCGGAAATACCTGCCAGCATCCCCTGCTGACACACCCCTTGCTCGACCAGATGACGCAGCAACAGGATCAACAGTACCTCCAGCAAGCGGGAGATCAGCGGATCCTGCCCGTAGCGGGGGTGAAACGCCTCGTCAAACAACTGGTTCAGCACCGGCGTCAGGGCAGGCAACTCCCTTAGCGGCAGCACCAGCGAGCCCGGTAATGCCAGTTGCAACGGCGATGCGCCCCCCTTGCCGAATGCGACATTGGCGTACACCAAATCACAACCCCCCAGCGTTCTGGGTTCAAGCTTGTGAGGACGTCCCCGAGGGAACAGGATCAGGGTCGGCTCATCGAGCAGCACGCTGGCTCCCCCCTCTTCACGCAGCATGACGGCACCGCTGCGCAGCAGATGAAGATGTCCACCACTCGGGTAATCATCACTGGAGGAGTTCTGGCACAGATTGCCGGCGAAGAAGATCTTGGCTTCGGGGGAGGCATGAACCAACAGGGCAGAGAGCGGATCCATATTTGAGACGAATAGTATTTATTTGCAGACGATGAGTGATAAACCGTATCACGAATAACAGCACACTGTCTCCCGTACCTTCACTACCACAGGAGAAGATCATGAGCCGTATCCAACCCGTATCCCAACCGCAACCCGCAGCCGCCCAGACCCTGGCCACCCTGCACCGCAATCTGGGTATGGTGCCCAACCTCTACGCCACCCTGGCCCACTCGCCAGCCCTGCTCAATGGTTTCCTGGCCTTTGCCGAGGCGCTTGGCAAGGGGCGTCTCACTGCCCCACAACGGGAGTTGCTGGCACTGGCCATAGGTCAAGCCAACGCCTGCCAATACTGTTTGTCTGCCCACACACTGCTCGCGGGCAAGGCCGGATTCTCGGCCCAGGAGATCCGGGCTGCCCGACTCGGCCAGGCCTCGGCTCCCCTTGATCACGCCCTGCTGCAACTGGCAACAGCGCTGGTCAGTCAGCGCGGGGTGATCAGTGACGAGCAGCTTGCTAGCGCCCGTGCCGCAGGCGTAGATGACGAGCTGCTGCTGGAGGTGCTCGGCCAGGTGGTGGTCAATACCCTGACCAACTATGGCAACCACCTGGCGGCGACCGAGATCGACTTCCCACCCGTCACTCTGACCCCTTAAACAAGGAGCCCCCATGCAGCAACATGACAAAGGCTTTCTGGTCGCTCTGGCGGGCGTGGTATTGACCCTGCTCTGGATCGGCGTCTTCAAGTTTACCCCGACAGAGGCCGCCGCCATCAAACCACTGGTAGCCAGCCACCCCTTGATGAGCTGGCTCTATGGCCCCCTGTCGGAACAGAGCGTATCGAACCTGATCGGGGTGGTCGAGATAGTGATCGCCATCGGGCTGGTCGTGGGTCTGTGGCAACCCCGCATCGGTTACTGGTGCAGCATGGGGGCTATCGTCACCTTCCTGGCGACGCTGAGCTTCCTGCTGACCCTGACAGGTGTCTGGAAAGTGGTTGATGGCGTGCCAGTCACCGAGTTCTTCCTGTTCAAGGATCTGGTGTTTCTCGGTGTGGTGCTGCACTACCAGCACAGGATCCGTGCCAGCTTGCCCACTCAGGCAGCCTGACAACAATGCCTTTGGCGCCCGGGATGGGCGCCTTTTTTCGTTATGCAGCCCTGGTCTGGCGCTTGCTGGCCGTCTTGCGCGGTCGGGGCCCGCCAGTCGTGCTGGCCGCCGGACTCTTGCGCCTGGTAAAACGCCGCTTGCCGGCACCCGGCGCCTCCTTGGGCAGGGCGCTGAAGCTGGCGCCGGAGTCCTGCCGCGCCCCTTCAATCAGGCCGTTGAGCTGCTCGGTGAGCGGGCCCATAAACTGCTGGTAGCTGCCGTGACGCTCGGCGATCTGGCCGAGGCTCTGCTCCCATAGCGCCGTCATATCCGGCGTGGTGGCGGTAGCTGGCAACGCCTGCACCAGCGCCCGCCCGGTCGGGGTCGCCTTGATGCTCTTGCCCTGACGCACCAGAAAGCGGCGCTTGAACAACAGGTCGATGATGCCTGCCCGGGTCGCTTCTGTGCCGAGGCCGTCTGTGTCGCGCAGGGTTTTGCGGATCTCGGGATCCTGCACATAGCGGGCGATGCCGGTCATGGCCGCCAGCAGAGTGGCATCGGTGAACGATTTGGGCGGCTGGGTCATCTTTTCCAGCAGTTCGCCCCGCTCGCACAGCAGTTGCTCCCCCTCTTTGAGAGCCGGCAATGTGCCCGCTTTCTCTTCGTCGTCATCCTCCTCCACCCCGAGCAGTGCCTTCCAGCCTGCCTTAAGGATGCGCCGCGCCTTGGCCTGAAACAGGCCACCGGCGATGCGCAGCAGCACCTTGCTGTCGTTGTATTCGAATGGGGGATAGAACTGAAGCAGGTACTGGCGGGCAATCAGGCCATAGAGCTTCGCCTCGTCGGCCCCCAGCGTGGCGGGGTTGCCCTGCTTCTCGGTGGGGATAATGGCGTGGTGGGCATCCACCTTGCTGTCGTTCCACGCCTTGCTGCGGATCTTGCCGTCTGCCTCGCTCACCGCCTTGGCCAGCGCGGGCGCAGTAGCGGCGATGGCGCCGCGCACCTGCTCGGCCCGCTTGAAATGGTCGGTCGGCAGATAGCGGCTATCGGAGCGCGGATAGGTGATGAGCTTGTGGCGCTCGTAGAGGCTCTGGCAGATATCGAGCACCCGCTTGGCATCCATGCCGAAGCGCTTGGCGGCATCGATCTGCAGGCTGGAGAGGTTGTAAGGCAGCGGCGCCGCCTGCTTGCGGGCCTGCTCCTCCACCGATTCGACTTGCGCAGGCTGGCCGTTGATCCGGCTCACCACCTTGTCGGCCAGCGCCCGGTTGAGCACCCGCCCCTCCTCGTCCTGCCACGGCAGACAGGCTTCCGATGGCAGCCACTTGGCGGTGAAGCGCTCGTTGCCCTCGGTCAGCAGATGGGCCAGCACCTCGTAGAAGGGTTTGGGCACGAAGGCCTCGATCTCGAGATCCCGCCGCACCACCAGCCCGAGCAGCGGGGTCTGCACCCGACCGACCGAGAGCAGCTCGCTGCAACCGGCCTTGCGCCCGAGCAGGGTATAGGCGCGGGTCATGTTGATGCCGTAGAGCCAGTCGGCCCGACTGCGGGCCAGTGCGGAAACCGCCAGCGGCACGAACTCCTTGTTATCCCTCAGTTTGTCGAGGGCGCGGCGCACCGCGGGCGGGTTAAGATCGCTAATGAGGCAGCGCTGCACCGGCTTGGTTTTCGGGTAGCCGAGAAAGTCGATCACCTCATCCACCAGCAACTGCCCTTCCCGGTCCGGGTCACCGGCGTTGACCACGCAGTCGGCCTGCTTGATCAGCCGCTTGATGACGGTGAGCTGGGTTTTGGTCTTGGGCTTGGCCACCAGCTGCCACTGGGCGGGGATGATGGGGAGATGCTCCATCCGCCACTGCTTGAAGGCGGCGTCATAGGCATCGGGCTCGGCCTGCTCCAGCAGATGGCCGATGCACCAGGTGACCACATCCCCCTGGGCTGTTTCGATAAAACCGTCGCCCTTCTTGTGGGGCTTGGGCAGGGCATCGGCAATGGCGCGGCCCAGCGTGGGCTTCTCGGCGATAAAGAGTCGCATCGGTGGCTACCTGCAATACTGTATATGCAGACAGTATACAACTGCCACCGCGAAAGCCCAACTTCCCCTATTCGTCGAACGGGTGATCGTGGATGGCGGCAAACAGCCGCGCCTGATTGAGCAGCGGCGCATAGTGGAAGGCATTTTCGCCATCTTCCGCCAGCAGATAGTCGGTCAACTGTTCGCGCACCGCCTCTTGCAGGGTCTCCAGCTTCCACGGCTTGGCGAGGTAGTAGTGCAACCCGCCGCGATTGACCGCTTCGACGGTGGCCTCCAGTCCCGCTTGTCCGGTCAGCAGCAATTTGCGGCTGGCGCGGGTGGTGGCACGCCGGTTCAGCTCCACCAGAAAATCGACCCCCAGGGTTCCCGGCATGATGTGGTCACAGAGGATCAGCGCCAGCTTGTTGCCGTCGCTCTCCCACTCCTCCACCACCGCTCGCGCCTCATCGACACTCTCGGCAGCCTCCAGCTCGAAGTGGGAACGGAACGGGGCAAGATCGTGGATCACCGCATCCAGCACCTCACGCTCATCGTCCACACACAGGATCAGATAGTGTTTGTTCATTGCTCCTCCTTGGCGACATGGTTTGGCACGCCGCGCGATTGATGCTGGCCACGGCTCAGGCCGCATGCTCCTTGTTGTGATGAGGTTCGCCCCCGTAACCGGCCTGCCCCATGCCGTCCAGCGGCAGACAGACCCGCATCCGGGTGTAACGGCCCGGTTCGGAGGCCACCTCAATCCGGCCGTGGTGCTGCTGAACTATCTGCAGCGAAACGCTCAGACCGATACCGAGGCCGAAATGGCCCTCCCGCTTGGTGGTGAAGTTGAGATCGAAGATCCGCTGCCACAGCTCGGGCTCGATGCCGCAACCGCTATCCTCTATCTCCACCATGACCCACTCGGAATCCAGCAATCCGGTACGGATGGTGAGTCGCCCCGGGCCGCTCATGGCATCCAGACTGTTGGCGATCAGGTTGGTCCACACCTGCTGCAGGGCGATGGGGTGACAGCGCACCAGCGGCAGCGGCTGGTACTCCTTGCAGAGCTCATGATGCTTGAGGCGGTTTTCGAAAATCATCAGGGTATCTTCCAGCCCCTCGTGCAGGTCAACCAGCGAGGGCTCGTCCCGATCCTGCCGGGCATACTGCTTGAGGCTCTTGACCAGATCGCCGATGCGACGGGCACACACCTCGATGTTGCGCAGGAAGCTGCCGGTCTGCTGGAACAGCTCCAGCCGGGAGAGCAGCGCCTCCCGCTCGTCGGCAGTGCGGCTGGCAAACCAGCGCTGCCAGTTCAGCTCGTCATCCAGATTCATCTGCACCGCCAGCCGCGCCTGCTGACGATCACCAAAGCGCCCCTCTGCCTGCCGGGTCTTGTCACGGATCTCGCTGGTCGAGACCGGCTGGGAGGAGAGCGCCTGACAGAGGGTCTGGTTGCCCAGCCCCTTGATGGGGGCAGGCAGCTCGAGATTGACCAGATCGGGGATGGCGGCCCGCAGGGTCTCGCTGCCACGGATAATGGCCGCCACCGGGTTGTTCAGCTCGTGGGCGACACCGGCCACCAGTTGACCCAGCATCGCCATCTTTTCGCTCTCCACCAGCTGGGCGTGAGCGGCATCGAGGGAATTGAGGGTCTGTTGCAGCCGCATCTCGGTGCGGATGCTGTTTTGCAGGCGGCGGTTGAAGTGGCGCAGCAGCAGGTTGGTAAAGGAGGGGAGCAGTTCGCTGCGCGCCTGCATCACCCGGGAGAATTGCAGCTTGTCGAGCTTGATCACCTCGGCACCGGTCAGGGTCACGCCGGTGGTGAAGGCGGGTTCGCCAGTCACAAATGACATGCCCCCCACCAGCGAACCGGTACGGTAGTGCACCACCTCCTGATCGATCCCCTGCTCGTCCCGCTTGCGCAGCACCACCTCCCCCTTGGCGATAAACCAGAGAAAGCTGTTGGGCTCCCCCTCGCGGGTCAGCACATGGCCCGGACTGTAGTGGCGGCAGACCCGCTCCTCGTCATTGCCCTCGAAAAACTGGTAGAGACCGTCGATCACCACCCGGGAGAGTTCTTCATCGCTGCAGTGGGTGTAATCCATAAAGCCCTGCCGATAGGCAGCCAACTGGCGATCGACATGGGCTCGCAGCAGCTTCTGGTTGTCGAGCACGGCGGCATAGCTCAGCAGATCCGCCTCGGGACGCTGCAATACAAAGTGGCTGGCCTGCTCGATCACCGCCCGGCGCAGGCTGCCATCGCGCCAGGGGCGTTGCAGGTAGTAGTCGAGACGACCTAGGTTCACCGCCTCGATGATCGATTTCATCTCCGGCTGGCTGCCGAGCAGGATCTTGCGGCACGCCTCGTGACGGCTGCCGAGGCGGATCAGAAAATCGGCCCCTCTCCCATCCCCCAGCTCGCTGTCACACACCACTACGGCGGGTGGCTGCCCCTTACGATCCAGCTCGTCCAGGGCCAGCTCAGCCGACCCCTGACCGACCACCACCACCAGCGCGAAATGGCCGAGCAGCGGAGCCAACTCCTGTTCGAATTCCGCCAGCAGTTGCACGTTGGCGGCGACACACAGCAGTGAGAAAGGGCTCATCAGCGACACTCCGTTGAGGCTCACTGCTCACTATATCAGCGAATCTTGTGGGGTTTTGCGAGGGGGCTAACAGCTGTCGCGGAAAGTGCACAAATAGATAAAACAGAAAACAACTGAATTTAATTCGACAAATATATCAATAACAAAATAAAAGACAAAATGTGACAGCAATCAAAAATATAAACCATGATGGAGGTCAACGCCTTATCCCTATCATTACTACTACTATTGGACTAGTACTATGTAGGTAATTATTGACCGTAGGAAAACGCCGCCATGATTGGAAAACTGATAAGAAAAACCTGGTTCTGGCTCCTGCTGCTCGGGGCCCTGCTGGGTGTCGCGGCACTGGGTGTCACCGTGACCGTGCTGCACAAGACCAGCTCCACCGAATTCTGCGTCTCCTGCCACTCCATGCAGACTCCGCTCGCCGAGTATCAGGGTAGTGTCCACTTCCAGAACACCAAGGGGATCCGCGCCGAGTGCGCCGACTGCCACATCCCGGGCGACCCCACCTCCTATCTGTGGACCAAGATCCGCGCCGTGAAGGATATCTATCACGAGGCGATCGGCACGCTCGACACCCCGGAAAAGTATGAAGCCCACAAGCTGCGGATGGCCCAATCCGTCTGGGACGAGCTGAAAGCCAACGACTCCGCCACCTGCCGCAGCTGCCACAGCTACGAGGCGATGGACATTCTGGCCCAGCGCCCCAATGCCCGCGCCGAGCACCCGGTCGCCATCAAGGAGGGCCAGACCTGTATCGACTGCCACCGCGGTGTCGCCCACATCATGCCTGACATGAGCGGCCTGGCAGCCGCCGGTGCCAGCGAGCTGGCGCAGGCTGCGGCCCAGACTCCGGCCAATGTCACAACCCGTTACGCCATCGCCACCACCCCGCTGTTCCTCGATGCCGCCGCCAAGACCGACGAAGGCACCCTGATGCCCTCCACCAAGGTGGAAGTGCTGGCCAACGAAAACGGCCGCGCCAAGGTACAGATCGAAGGCTGGCAACAGGATGGCGTGAGCGAAGTGTTCTACGCCGCACCGGGCAAGCGGATCCTCAGCGTGCTGGTCGGCGATGCCGCCAAGAAAGCGCTGGTCACCGGCCAGAGCGAAACCGACAGCGCCACCAACCTCACCTGGCATCAGGTCAAGCTGACCGCCTGGGTCGACCAGAGCCAGCTCATCGGCGATCAGGGCAAGCTGTGGCAATACGCCTCCACCCTGATGTCCAACAACTGTACCGGCTGCCACGGCCTCACCGCACTGGATCACTTCAATGCCAACCAGTGGATCGGCGTCATCAAGGGGATGGAATCTCGTACCTCCCTGACCCCGGAACAGGCTCGCATGTTGACCCAGTATGTCCAGAAACACGCCAGTGACATGAGCGCGGCCCACTAAGGCTGGCACAGAGGATAACCGTTATGACTTTTTTCAATGACAAGAAGACCAATCTGTCCCGCCGCAACCTGCTCAAGGGGCTCGGCGCCTGCGCAGCCCTGCCCCTGCTCGGCGGTATTTTTCCCAAGAGTGCGCTGGCGCAAGCCATCAGCACCGCATTGAGCCAGTTCCCGACTCTGGTGCCCGCCCAGAAGGGCATTCTGACCGGCGCCCACTGGGGGGCTTTCGAGGCGATCGTCGAGGATGGCCGCATGGTGCGCGTCCAGCCGGTGGCCGATGATCCGGCGCCGAACGATCTCATCGATATGGCGCCGTTCCAGGTGCATGCCAAGAACCGCATCAAGTACCCCATGGTACGCAAGAGTTGGCTGGAGCACGGCCCGGGTGCCAAGCCCGAGCTGCGCGGTACCGACGAGTGGGTACGAGTGAGCTGGGACAAGGCGATCGAACTGGTGGCCGGTGAAATCCAGCGGGTGCAGAGTGACTTCGGCCCGCAGGCGATCCACGCCGGATCCTACGGCTGGAAGAGCGTCGGCATGTTCCACAACAGCCGCACCCTGCTGCACCGCCTGATGAACCTCTCCGGCGGTTTCACCGGTTATGCCGGTGACTACTCCACCGGTGCGGCTCAGGTGATCATGTCCCATGTGATGGGCTCCATCGAGGTGTACGAGCAGCAGACTGCCTGGCCCAACGTGGTGGAGAACGCCGAACTGGTGGTGCTGTGGGGGGTCAACGCCCAGGTCACCCTGAAGAACAGCTGGAACATGCCGGATCACGAGGGTCAGGCCGGCTTCATGGCGCTGAAAGAGAAGGGCACCCGCGTCATCAGCATCGATCCCATCTACAACGAGACCGCCAAGCTGGTCGGCGCCGAGTGGATTGCGCCGAACGCCTACACCGACGTGGCCATGATGCTGGGTGTGGCTCACACCCTCTACAGCGAGAAGAAGCACGATCAAGCTTTCCTCGATCGCTACACCGTCGGCTTCGACAAGTTCCTGAACTACCTGCTCGGCAAGGATGACGGCCAACCGAAGAGCGCCGAGTGGGCGAGCAGCGTCTGCGGCGTCGATGCCAAGGTGATCCGCCAGCTGGCCCTCGACATGGCCGCCAAGCGCACCATGATCATGGCCGGTTGGGGCATGCAGCGTCAGCAGCACGGCGAACAGCCGAACTGGATGCTGGTCACGCTGGCCTCCATGCTGGGCCAGATCGGCCTGCCGGGCGGCGGCTATGGCTTCAGCTACCACTACTCCTCCGGTGGCAGCCCCACCGCCAAGGGCGGCATTCTGGCGGGTATCTCCGCCGGCAACGCACCGAAGAACAGCCCGGCACCGATCCCGGTGGCCCGCATTGCCGACTGTCTCGCCAACCCGGGCAAGACCATCGACTTCAACGGCCGCAAGGTGACCTATCCGGACATCAAGCTGGTCTACGTGGCGGGCGGCAACCCCTTCCACCACCATCAGGACACCAACAACCTGCTGCAGGCGTGGCGCAAGCCGCAGACCGTGATCGTTCACGAGCCTTACTGGACCGCTACCGCCAAGCACGCCGATATCGTGCTGCCGGTCACCACCAGCTACGAGCGCAACGATCTGGAGATGGGCGGCGACTACTCCCAGCGCTATGTGTTCCCGATGCACCAGTGCGTCCCGCCCCAGCACGAGTCCCGCAATGACTTCGACATATTCAGCGCCATCGCCGCCAAGCTGGGCGTGCAGGAGCAGTACACAGAAGGGAAGGACGAGATGCTGTGGCTCAAGCAGATGTACGACGGCATGGCAGCGCAGGCCCGCGGCGCCCGCGTGGCGCTGCCGCCGTTCAACATGTTCTGGGAATCCAACAACTACATCCGCTTCCCGATCCCCGAAGCGAACCGCCAGTGGATCCGTCACGCCGATTTTCGCGAGAACCCGCTGCTCAACCCGCTCGGCACCCCGTCCGGCAAGATCGAGATCTTCTCCAACACGGTGGCGGGGATGGGTTATGCCGACTGCGCCGGTCATCCCAAGTGGTATGAGCCCAAAGAGTGGGTGAAGAGCGAGGTGGCGGCGCGCTATCCGCTGTCGCTCAACACCTCCCACCCGACCCAGCGGCTGCACTCCCAGCTCGACAACACTCCACTGCGGGACAAGTTCGCCATCGCCGACCGCGAAGCGATCATGATCCATCCCGCCGATGCCAAGGCTCGCGGCATCGCCCAGGGGGATCTGGTGCGCGCCTTCAACGAGCGCGGCCAGATCCTGGTGGGCGCCCTGCTCTCCGAAGATGTGCGTCAGGGGGTGGTGCGGATCTGCGAAGGGGCCTGGTATGACCCGGCCAAGCCGGGCGAAGCGGGCAGCATCTGCAAGAACGGCAACGTCAACTGCCTCACCTTCGACGAAGGCTCATCCAGTCTGGCGCAAGGCAACTGCGGCCACATGGCCCAGCTGCAGATCGAGAAGTACACAGGCCCTGTGCTGGCCAACACCGCCCACGCGGTACCGGCCAATGGCTAAGGCGATTGCCACCCAATAAAAACGGCGCCATCAAGGCGCCGTTTCTTTATCTGTCTGCCAAAGCGCAGGCATGGGGATGGGTTTAGAACTCCCCTTCCTCCATATACTCCTGCGCGCACTCCACCAATTGCGGCCACAGCTCTTCCGGCACCCATGCGTCCGGGTCATCTTCGTCCCCGTCGTACTGGCTCCAGAAATAGCGGCGCAGGCCGGAGGCAAACTCGTCACTGATCTCGGCCAGCTCCGAAAGCGGCCCCAACCAGGCGATGCGGCGCAGGCCGGAGGCGAGATCGTTGATGGCATCCATCAGGGTGCGATCGTCGAAGCTCTGCTCCACCAACAGGGTGAAGCGCTCGCGCGCCTGCTCGGTCTGCTCCTCGTCCAGCTCGCCCACATCGGCCAGCAGGTCGACAAAATCTTCCAGAAGGAACGCGATCAGGCCATCCCTGTCTTCAAACCACTGGATCTGGGCGCCCTTGACCCCCAGCACAGAGGCGTCAAACGAATCGTCAAGGTGACACAGTGCCCACGGATCGTCGGTCATGCTTCTCTTCCTCAGGCTAAAACAAATGCCATATGTTATGCCTAGCTCTCGACTCTTGCCACCTTGGGCAACGAGAGGGAGGCGGCCAGACCGCCCAGTTCGGCGCGGCCCATGATGAAACTGCCCCGATAGGCTTCAGCCAGATCGGAGACGATGTTGAGACCCAGGCCCGAGCCCGGCACCTTCTCGTCGAGCCGCACCCCGCGCAGCACCGCCTTGGCGATCTGATCTTCGCTCATGCCGGGGCCGTCATCCTCGATACGCAAGGTGATCCAGCCACCCAGCTCGGCGCTGGAGATGCGCAGCTCGCTGGCTGACCACTTGAAGGCGTTCTCCAACAGGTTGCCCACCATCTCGTCGAAGTCCTGCTCCTCCACCCCGACCGCCAGATTGGCGGGCACCTGCAGATCCACCGTCTTGCCCGGATAGAGGCGGGAGAAGGCGCGGCAGATGTACTCCACCCGCGCCCGCACCGGGGTCGAGACCCCGAGGATCTTGGCGGCGCCGGTCACCCGCGCCTTGCCGAGGTGGTAATCGATATGGCGCTGGATCTGGTCGAGCTGCTCGCCGATGGCGGCCTGATCCTCCGGCGGCAATTGAGCCACCTGATTGCGCATGATGCTGAGCGGCGTCTTGAGAGCGTGGGCCAGATTGCCGGTGTGGGAGCGCGCCCGCTGAAGCAGCTCGCCGTAGTGGTGCAGCAGCCGGTTGATATCCTCCACCAGCGGCTGGATCTCCAGCGGATAGCGCAGCCGAAACCCCTCCTGATGACCCTCGTGAACCCGCCCCAATTCGCGGCGCAGCAGGTGCAGCGGCCGCAAGCCGTAGACGATCTGGAACATGAAGCCGAGCACCAGACCGGCGGCAGCAAAGCCGAGACCGAGGAACAGGCTGATGCGGGTCTTGTTGAGGGTCTGGGTCAGGGCACTGCTGTCCTTGGCCATCACCAGAGTGAACACCCGATCCGAACCGGGCAGCAGCACGGTGCGGGTCATGATCAGCAGGGGCTCCTTGTTGGGCCCCTTGCCGACGAAGAGGTCGGGATCGCCAAAGGCGGACTTGAGGCCATCGCTCTTCAGGTTGGTATCCCACAGGGAACGGGAGCGCCCCACCACATCGCGGCCCAGCTCCAGCTGCCAGTAGTAGCCGGAGTAGGGTTGATTGAAACGGGGATCGGAGAGGGAGCCGGTGACCACCGGCAGGCCGGTTTTGGCCACTTCCAGCCGGGAGAGCAGATCATAGAGCTGCAGGCGCAGACCGTCGGCCTCCGCCTCCTGCCAGTAGTTGCGCATCATGGTCTGCAGGCTGAAACCGGTGGCGAACAGAAACAGCCCGCACCACACCAGCGCGATGGCGACCAGTCGCCCCCGCAGGGTTCTGACCAGCCTCATTCGTTGATCCGGTACCCGAGGCCGCGCACTGTTTCAATCAGATCGGGGTTGGTTTTCTTGCGGATCCGGCCGATGAACACCTCCACGGTATTGGAGTCGCGGTCGAAATCCTGAGCATAGATGTGGTCGATCAGCTCGCTGCGCGACACCACCTTGCCCCTGTGCTGCATCAGGTAACCGAGCACCCGGAACTCGTGGGCGGTCAGTTTGATGGGGGTCCCTTCGTACCACACCTGCGACGCCGCCATGTCGAGCCGCACCCCGCCGATCTCCAGAATGGAGCTGGCGTTGCCCGCTGCCCGGCGCACCAGTGCATGGACCCGCGCTACCAGCTCGGCCACCTGGAACGGCTTGGTGAGGTAGTCATCGGCACCGGCGTTGAGCCCCTCGATCTTCTCGTGCAGCTGGCCACGGGCGGTCAGCACCAGCACCGGGGTATCGATCCCCTTGCTGCGCCACTCTTTCAGCACGCTCAGGCCATCGCGCCCCGGCAGGCCGAGGTCGAGAATGATGGCGTCGTAGGGTTCGGTCTCACCGAGGAAACCGGCCTCGTTGCCGTCGTGGCAGAGGTCGGTGACAAAGCCGGAGAGGCGCAGCTGTTCGGCCAGCTGGCCAGCCAGAATTTTTTCGTCTTCAACAATCAGAATTCGCATGAACAGGCTTCCACACAGGGGTTATTCATCATCCTCGACCGGGGGCTTTGGCGGTTCGAACAACCGCTCCAGATGGTGGCCCTTGGCCCACACCAGCTCAAGGTTGTCAGCCCGATAGGCCACCTTGATTACGCTGTTCTCCCGATCGATGACTCGCAGTTCATAGAGCCAGATACCATCCTCTTCCCCCAGATCCACCCGCAACACCCGCACCGGCAATCTGGCCGCCACCGCCATCATTTCATGGAAGGGCCGAACCCGTCCCTCATGGACAGCTTGCTGCAGCTGGGCTTCATCAGGCGTGACCGCCTGTGCCAGCAACGGCAGCAATAACCCAAGCAGAGGGAGCGCTCTATTCATGGATGATTCATCTCCAAAAACCTAACATAATGGCGTTTATAGTCTGCCAGCCATGAATCCGGAATGAATATGATCCCGCGCAGTTTCCTGCTGATCCTTTGCCTGTTGAGTGCCACAAGCTGGGCGGCCCAGAGCCGTCTCGACATGGCCGGGCTGGTCAAACTCCTGCTGGCGCAAGGGTATCACGACATTCGGGAAGTGGAGCTGGAAGGGGACAAATTCGAGGTCAAAACCCTCAATCGCCAGGATCAGAAGGTGCATCTCATCGTCGATGCCTACACTGGCGAGATCAAACAACAAGAGGCCGATTAGGCCTCTTTTGCATTCCAGCGTCCCCGCATGGGGCGCAGCAGCTTCTCCCGCCTCGGCCAGAGCAGGGTGCAGGCCAGCAGCAGGTAAATGAGAGGCTCCCCCCAACCGCTCTTGAGCGACCACCAGTAATGCACCGGCACCAGCAGGGCGATGGCATAGACCCAGTTGTGCAGCTTCTGCCATGCGGCACCCATGCGGCGCTGCAATGCGGGCAGCGAGGTGATGCTGAGGGCGGCCAGCAGCAACAGTGCCACCATCCCCACCACTATATAGCTGCGCTTGACCAGCTCGCCGCCAATCAGGCCCCAGTCAAACTGCAGATCCAGCCCCAGCCACGCCATAAAGTGGAGCAGCGCCCAGGCAAAACACCAGAGCCCGAGGGGGCGGCGCAGCTTGATGAGCTGCCCCTGCCGCCAGCGCTTGGCCAGCGGTGACACCAGCAGGGTGAGCAGCAGCAGGTTGAGCGCCCCCTTGCCGAGGTAGTGGATAAGCTCGGGCACCGGATCGCCCCCCAGCAGGCCTGCCGGAATGGCAAACCCCAGCCAGAGCAGGAAGCCGAGAGCGCCCAGATGCACCAGTGCCCGCAAGCCGTTGATATGGGCCGGTTTCAATCTCAGTACCATTGGCGCAGATCCATCCCCTGATAGAGCGAGGCGACTTCGTCACCATAGCCGTTGAACATCAGGGTCGGCTGGCGCTTGGCACCAAATACTCCACCCTCGCCAATAAAGCGCTCGCTGGCCTGACTCCAGCGCGGGTGATCCACCTGCGGATTGACGTTGGCGTAGAAGCCATATTCGTTGGGAGCCAGCAGGTTCCAGGTGGTGGGCGGCATCTCCTCCACCAGCCGGATCGAGACGATGCTCTTGATGCTCTTGAAGCCGTACTTCCACGGCACCACCAAGCGGATCGGCGCGCCATTCTGGGCGGGCAGGGTCTTGCCATAGAGCCCCATCGCAAGGAAAGAAAGAGGATGCATCGCCTCGTCGATACGCAGCCCCTCCACATAGGGATACTCGATGCCGCCCCCCAGACTGGAGGCCTGACCCGGCAGCTGTTTCGGATCAAACAAGGTTTCGAAGGCGACAAACTTGGCACGACTGGTGGGCTCGGCACGGCGGATGATCTCCGCCAGCGAGATGCCATTCCAGGGCAGTACCATGGACCAGGCTTCGACACAGCGCAGTCGGTAGATCCGCTCCTCCAGCTCGCTCTTGTTGATGAGGTCCCACACATCGAGGGTAAAAGGCTTGGCCACCTCCCCCTCCACCTTGAGGGTCCAGGGTTCGGGCTTGAGGTAATGGCCGTTGCGAGCCGGGTCGGACTTGTCGGTGCCAAGCTCATAGAAGTTGTTGTAACTGGTGGCCTTCTCTTCCGGTGTCAGTACCAGATTGGCCGGGCGATCGGCAGGCTTGCTGTTGAGCGGTTTGGTGGCTAATTGGGGAGCATCCTCTTTACCGCGCAGCAGATCGAGTACACCGGCCTGAGTGGGAAACGCCAGAGTAGCCGCGCCCAGACCCAGCCCCTTGAGAATAAGGCGGCGGTCCTGATAGACGGCTTCCGGGGTGACATCCTGTTCGGTGAGGGGGTGGGCGGTACGACGCTTGATCAACATGAAAAACTCCCGGGGCTGAGTGAGGCAGTATGGATAAGACCCGCCCCGGCAGATTTTTATTTCACACAAATTTACATCATGTGGTGCAGGGGCAGTGCCTTGGCCATGGTGCCGACCAGAAACAGGACTACGAACACCAGCAGGGGAACGATCACATTTGGCGCCATCAGACTCACTCCATGAGCAGGACAGGGCCTCTAACTATGGCCGACTGTCAGGCCGGTCACCAATGAATTTTTTTCGCGAGCGCAAGCGTATTCCTGAGTTGAAAAGGGTGATGAAGATCACACACAATTCGGCCCCCGCTTGCCGCCCCGATTGCCGGGGGTAGGCTGCCCATTTTGCGAAGCCAACTGAAGAGTCGCCCCATGAGCCCACTGATCGCCATCGCCATCACCACTGGAATTCTCTCCGCCGTCTGGGGCTGGATTGCCGTCGCGTTCGGCCTTATCTCCTGGGTCGGCTTTCTCGGCTGCACCAGCTATTTCGCGTCAAGCGGCGGCTACAAGGCGCTGCTGCAGACCATCTTCTGTAACACCAGCGGCATGCTGTGGGCACTGCTGCTGATCCATGGCGACAGTCTGTGGGGAGCGGGTGTGGCGGGTTATGTGATGACGGGGGTGGTCGCAACCCTGATGTGCGTACAGGCCAAGCAGCAGTGGCTCGGCTACATTCCCGGCACCTTTGCCGGTTGCTGTGCCACCTTCGGGGCGGCTGGCGAGTGGAGGCTGATCCTGCCCTCCCTCATCATTGGCGCCTTGTTCGGTTACCTGATGAAGGCGAGCGGCCTCTGGCTCTCCCATAAAACCCAGAAAGCTGACGCCGCTCCGGCGGTGGTTGATCCCGCCTGATTTATCCCTTCGATTTGAAGTTTGCAGCTTCGATACCGTGCCGATTCAATAACTTGTAAAAATCGGTACGGTTTCTGCCCGCCATGTTGGCCGCCAGGGTCACATTGCCCTCGGTGGTGCGCAGCAAGCGGATCAGATACTCCTTCTCGAATTCGGCCCGCGCCTCGTTGAACGAGGGGATGCCGCCGCCACCACCGCTCAGAGCGGACTCCACCATGGAGACCCCGATCACCGGGCTGCAACAGAGGCTGGCGAGCTGCTCCACCACGTTGCAGAGCTGGCGCACGTTGCCGGGCCAGGCCGCGGCAGCCAGCATCGCCAGCGATTCGGGCGAAAAACCCATGGCGGCGCAGTCGCTGTGGCGGCTGCGGTAGTCATCGAGCGCCTGACGGGCCAGCAGGGGGATATCCTCGCTGCGGGCACTGAGAGACGGCAAGGTGATATTGGCGACGTTGAGACGGTAGAAGAGATCTTCCCGAAAGCGCCCCTCCTCCATCGCCTTGACCAGATCCTGATGGCTGGAGCTGAGCACCCGCACCTCCGGCGTGCCCTGACCATACTCCTCCATCACCTGCAGCAGCTTGGCCTGCAGGGATTCGGAGAGGCTGCCAATCTCGTCGAGAAACAGGGTCGCCCCCTTGGCCTGCTCGAACAGACCGGACTGGCCATCTTCACCAAACAGCTGCAAGTCGAGTGACGCCCACGGAATGGCGGCGCAGTTGATGGTATGAAGCGGCTTGTCGCGCCGCTGGCTGGCCTGATGCAGCGCCTGCGCCATCGCCCCCTTGCCGGAGCCTGACGGCCCCATGATCAGCACCGGCACCTCCATGGTCGCAATGCTATGGGCCTGGATCAGCAGCTGTTCCAGCTGGGGATTGCGGGTCAGGATCAGCGACTGCCACTCCTGCTGCTGTTTCGGCCGCGTCAGACTCAACGCATGTTCGATGGTGGCGAACAGCTCATCCTTGTTGATGGGTTTGGTCAGAAAGCTGAAGACCCCGGAGCGGGTCGCCTGAATGGCGTCCGGGATGGTGCCGTGGGCGGTCATGATGATCACCGGCAAACCCAGCCACTGGGCCTGGATCCGCTCGAACAGCGCCAGACCGTCCATGCCGGCCATCCGCAGATCGCTCAGCACCAGATCGGCCCGTTGCTGACGCAACCGGTCGAGGGCCCCTTCCGCACTGTCGGCGGTATCCACTTCATAACCCTGACTGCGCAGCCGCATGCTCATCAGTTTGAGCAAGCTGACGTCGTCATCCACCAACAGGATCCGGCTCATGGTATTACCTCACGATTCTCGTTCAGCTTGCGCTGGTTGAGCTGGTCGTCGATAGCGGTCAGCTGCTCGATCTGGCGGCGCAGCCGCTGGATCTCCTGACTCTGGTCATCGCGACGGCTGTCGCGAGCCAGCAGCTGTTCGCCGAGGGCGATCCAGCTACGTAAAAAGGCCTGCGCATCGAGACCCAGTTCGGGCAGCATATGCTTCAGGCGCGCCAGACCGGCGGTGCGATTGGCCACCGATTCGGCGGGGTGGGAGTCCACCATCGCCAGACTGACCCGGCTCTCCAGATCGTCAGCCCCTTTCAGACGCTGACGCTCCTGCACCCGTTGCTGGGGGTGACTGGCCAGCAGCCAGTCGGAGTATTGCAGACGCACCTGCATCTCCTTGTTGGCAAACTCCATCCGCTTGGCAAAAGCGATATCGGAGGACTCCCGCTGTGCCTGTTGCGGCAGCAAGGAGCAACCCGCGAGCAGCCCTGCCATCAGAGCTGGAAATACGCGTTGTATCTTCATAGTCCTCATTTCAACGTCAACCTGAAACAGACATCCGCCTGTTCATCCTCTACCAGAACCAGTTCCCCCCCCAGGCTGTTGGCAGACTCGCGGGCGATGGAGAGGCCCATGCCCGAGCCTTTCAGGAGACCTTGCCGCACTGTGCTGCCCTGCTCGAAGGGTTCAAAAATGCGTTGCTGATCGGCCACGGGGATCTTGGGCCCCTCGTTGGCCACTTCCAGCCAGCTTATCTGTTCATCCTGCCCTGCCCTGATCCAGATATTGCCCCCGCTGGCGCCGTAACTGACGGCGTTGGAGAAGAGGTTATCGAGGATCAGTCGTAGCCGGTAGGGCTCCGCCCACAGGGTAACCGGCACGGTCGGCAAGTGTACACGGATCTGCTTGGACTCCAATGCCAGCCGGTACTCTGCAGAAAGTTCCGACAACATCGGCAGCAGGGGGACGGGCTCCAGTTCGAAGGCCTCCTGCTGACTGAGCCGGTTGAAGTCGAGCAGCCGCTCGATCAGGGTCTGCAAACGCCGACTGTTCTCGTCGAGCATCTGGCAGATCTCCAGCTGATCCGGCGTCAAAGGCCCGACCAGCTGCTCGCAGAGCAGATCCGTCCCCTCCCGCAGCACCGCCAGCGGGGTCTTGAGCTCGTGAGAAACATGACGCAGGAACTGGTATTTCTGCAGCTCCAGCTCCTTGAGTTTGTCGTGCAGCCAGACGATCCGCTCCCCCAGCAATACCAGCTCGGCAGGGCCGTCAACCGGCTTGGGATCGGGTTCGACCCCGGCACCCAGACTCAAGATGCGCGACTCAATCTGTCGTACCGGGTGGATGATGAGGTAGGTGAAGATAAAGACCATCAGCAGGCTGAGCGCCGCCACCGCACCGCTCACCCACCAGAGCTCGCTGGTCAGTCCGGCGATGGTGAGCTGCACCCGATCCATGTGTTCGTCAACCCGGCTACGGGTGACTATTTCGAGCTGCTTGTTGGCATCGTTGAACTGCTCGAGCTTGTCCCCCGCTGCCGCCGCCCGGGCCAACGCGGCATCCTGCAGGCTGTCGAGCCAGGCCAGCCCCTGATCGAGCCCGCTGTAGAGCTGGCCATCGGTGATGGAGTTGCGGTGTTCCGCCAGCAACACCCGATAACCATCGAGTTGCTGCTGGTAGCTGGTGAGACTGCGGCGATCCCCCAGCACCGCGAAGCGGCGCAAGGTGCGCTCGATATCGATGGCTTGCGCTGTCAGCAGGGTAGCGCGGCGGGTATCCTTGACCGCCCGCTCCATCTCGTCGCTGGTGAGCTGACTGAGGTGGGCAAGGGAGGTGCTGTTGTGCCAGATCATGCCGCCCAGCGGCATCAATACCAGCACAAATCCCATCAATACCACCTGCAGCAGGGAGCGTGGGCGAACCTTGGTCATCATCTCTTCTCTTGCATTCTCACCGGTGCGCCAGCATAGCCGCACCGCCCCAAAAAACAAAACCGGCCAACAGGCCGGTTTGTATTATCTGGATTGTGGTGATTCACGCCAACGCGACAGAGGCCAGACAGATAATCATGATCATCGCCAGCGCGCCCGAGGCGGTCAACAGCGCCCATTTCAGCTCCACACTCATGCAAACCTCCTTTCTGCCAATCAGTGCCGGATCACAATAGATAAGACAATGTTAAGCCATAGTTAATCCGATAACCGTGAGCTGCGTATACATTTCAGATGAGCCCAACCCAGGGAAGGTGAGCATGTTCTATCTGTGTAGCATTGGTTCCAATATTGACCCGCATATCCATGTCAGCCGCGCGCTGGCTGAGCTGTTTGCGAACGTCGGCCCCCTGCGGCTGAGTTCGGTGATCCGCACCAAGCCGGTGGGAATGCACTCCAGCCACGACTTTCTCAACTGCCTGCTGGTGGTGGAGAGCCCGCTCGATGCCGCCCGCCTCAAGCAGCACTTTGTCGCCCTCGAGGTGGCGCACGGCCGGGATCGCAGCGATCCGCTCTGCAAGGTGCACGATCGGCCGCTCGACATCGATATTCTGGCCAGCAACAGGAGCGGTGACTTTGCCTCGGCAGAGGTCGATTCCTATCTGGCGGAGCTGCTGGCAGAGCTCTATGGCCATGGCGAGGTGCATGACCCCAAGGTGGCGCTGCAAGTGACGCTCCCCGCCCCGTCGGGCAAGCTCAAACCCGGCAAGGGCTTGCTGACCCGGCAGGTCGGGCTGGAGCCGCTGGTGCTTGGCAAATCTTCAGAGAGTGGCCAGCGCCCGCCCGCCATCCACCTTGATGCTGGCCCCCGTCATATAACTGTTCCCCATCAGTAACTGCACCGCCTGCCAGATGGGCTCAAGCCCACCCTCCCGCGCCAGCGGCGTTTTCGCCAACACCTGCTGGCGCCATGCCTCGTCATGCTCGTCGAGAAACAGGATTGGCCCCGGCTCTATGGTGTTGACTCGCACCGCAGGCGCCAGCTCCCGGGCAAAGCTCATGGCCAGCGAATGGGCTCCCGCCTTGGTCGCCACATAGCTGGCAAAACGGGGGGCCGGGGCATGGATATAGATATCGGTGATGTGAATGATGCTGGCGTTGGGATTGCTGGCCAGCCGGGGGGCCAGCGCCCGGTTTAGCTGGAAGGGGGCCGCCATGTGTACCCGGTAGAACTGCTCGAACTGGGCCAGTTGCGCCGCCGGATCAGTTGCCTGCGGCTCGAAGGCCGAGGCGTTGTGGATCACCAACATCAGATCCTGATGGGTCTCCAGCACATCAATCAGCTTGCCAACGTCCTCTTCCCGACCAAAATCCGCCTGCACCAGCTCGACCCCCAATGCAGCCAGCGTGGCCAGCTCCGGCCGCTCGCTGCGATAACTGCCCGTCACCTGCCAACCCGCAGCCACCAGTTGTTCACAGAGATAAAATCCGAGTCGACGGCCGCAGCCCGTAACCAATGCACGCATACGATCTCCTTTCCCTTTCATGGTCTTGCATGAACGAAGCCCGCCTGCCAGCGGATCACCGCCGATGGCTTGTGCCTATCAATCCCTGCGGCACAAGCCATTGGTCGCGGGCCACCCACCTGCGTCATAGTGGCGGCATCCCCCTCTTGCGGAGTCACCACCATGCTGAAAGTACACCACCACATGGGTCGCCTGACCCACTCCCTCACTGCCGGACTCGGCCTGGCCGAGGCGCTGGATCGCCTGCATCAATCGGGTCTTGGCGGCCTGCCGGTGCTGGATGAGCAGAAACGGCTGATCGGCTTTCTCTCCGAACAAGATTGCATTCCAAGCCTGCTCACCGGCAGCTACCACTGCGATACCCGCACCCGGGTGGAGGATCTGATGAACCGCTCGCCCCTCTCGGTCGGGCCGGATGAGAGCATTCTGGATCTGGCTCGCCAGATGGCCGATGCCAAGCCCAAGATCTACCCGGTGCTGCAACAGGGCAAGGTGATCGGCATCATCAGCCGCCGTCAGGTGATGCAAGCCCTCAACCAGCAGATGAAGGTGTGCCAGCAGACCTAGATCTGGTAACGCCCCTTGTCACCGATATCAAAGTGCAGGGGCATCCGCCACTTGGCCAGCGCCAGCAAGGTCAACAGGGCGCCGCAGACCAGCGCCACCAGTGCGGCGGCCCACTCCACCCGCAACCACTCCAGCAGCCATAACGCCGGTAGCAGCACGGGCACCAGCTTGATGCCGGGAATGGCGAAGCAAAACTGCTCCTTGAACGCCAGCCCGGAGAGGGTCGCCAACGCCGCCCCCAGCACCAGCGCATCTGGCGCCCCCACCGCTGCCAGGGCCAGTGCGCCCCAACCAAATCCCTGCAGAATCAGGCGAATCCGCTTGTCGTAGATATGCAGCGAGAAGCCGCAGATTGCGCTTGCCACTGCCAGCGACATCAACCATTGTGCCGACGGGAACAGTGCCATCCCGCTCAGCAGCGCCGCACCGCGGCAAAGCAGCAACAGGGCTGCCGCACTCAAGCCAAGGCGGTAGAGCGAGACGGTCAACTTGTCGATCCCGTCCAGCGGGCTCTCGATTTCAGGATTTGCCATAAACAGTCGCTTCTAACGGATCAGGTGCCATCCAATATACTGGAATCAGGTCTTGGAATATCTTCAAACGGGCTCAGGAGACGTAGTTTGCGTGTGATCCCCCTGTTTTGGTTGCTGTTTCCACTCGGATTGCCCGCCAAAGAGCTGGTGATCTGCGGCACTATGGAGCCCCCGCTCAAGTTTATCGATGTCGATCAGAAACCCCGTGGGCTCGATATCGACATCGTCACCGCCATCTTCGACAAGCTGGAGACGCCTTTTAGGATCGAGCTGGCTGATTCCGCCGCCCGCCTCACCCGCAACGCCGAAACCGGCGCCTGCGATCTGGTGATGACCCACTCCTACAAGGCAGAGCGGGAGAGTTATCTCATCTATCCCCAACAGGCCCATCTTCGCCACAGCTGGCACTTCTTCGTGCGCAAGGCGGACCTGCTGAAGATCCGTTACGAGACGCTGGCCGCTCTCAAACCCTGGCGCATAGGCGTGACCAAGGATTTCTCCTACACCCCTGAACTGGCGGTGGCGATGACCGACCCGGCCTATCAGTTTCAGGAGATCACCATGAACCAGCTGCAACTGCGCAAACTGCTGGCCGGACGGATCGATACCGTGCCGATGCCGCTGGTCACCGCCTTCACCCAAATCAAGGAGGAGGGGCTGACGGGCAAGGTCGATTACCTGCCCAAACCGCTCAAGAGCAGCCCCTACTTCAACACCTGGGCCCGCGCACGAGCGGATGCACAGACTCCAGCCCTGATGGCGGCCTACGATGCCGAACTGCTGCGCATGAAGCGAAACGGCAGCCTCAAGGCCCTCTACGACAAGTACGCCATCCCCTATATCGAACCCTGATCAAGGGGTCAGGGTTTCACATCCCGCAGGATAGGGTTTTGCAGTGAAATCAGGGTTTCAGTGGACTGGATCTCGTCGATGGTCTGGATCTTGTTGATCAGCACTATCTGCAGCTCGTCGATGGAGCGGGTCATCACCTTCATGAAGATGCTGTAGTGGCCCGTGGTGTAGTAGGCCTCCACCACCTCGTCCAGCGCCTGCAGCTTGGCCAATGCCGAGGGGTAATCCTTGGCACTCTTCAGATTGATCCCGATAAAGCAGCAGACGTCGTAACCCAGCTTCTTGGGGTTAACCTGCACCCGTGTCCCCTCGATGATCCCCGCCTGTTTCATCTTCTCCACCCGCACATGGATGGTGCCCGGGCTGACCGCCAGTTGTTTCGCCAGTTCGGCGTAAGGGATCCGCGCATTCTCCATCAGAGCGGTGAGGATGGCCTGATCGAGATTATCGATCCGGTAATTTTCCGGCATTTTTTTGCACTCCCGCTAACGATACCTCATTAAATGACGGCTTATTTTGAAGAAAAAAATACACAAAGCCTATTTCTATTATCGATTATTGAATTTAGTTGGCAATCCGTTGAAGAATCACCACATCCAACGGGCTTGAAACAGGAATTCAGCATGAAACAGCACTACATTCGCAGCCAACAGCAGATCAGCTTCGTCAAAGAGATGTTCTCCCGCCAACTCGCCCAGCAACTGGGTCTGATGGAGGTGCAAGCCCCCATTCTGAGCCGGGTCGGTGATGGCACTCAGGACAACCTCTCTGGCCATGAGAATGCAGTGCAGGTCAAAGTGAAAACACTGCCGGAGCACAGCTACGAAGTGGTCCATTCACTGGCCAAGTGGAAGCGCCAGACCCTGGGTCGCTTCGGCTTCGGCCCGGGCGAAGGGATCTACACCCACATGAAGGCACTGCGTCCGGATGAAGACAAGCTCACCCCCATCCACTCCGTCTACGTGGATCAGTGGGACTGGGAGAAAGTGATGCCGAGCGAGCGCCGCGATCTGGCCTATCTGCAGGAAACCGTGCGCGGCATCTGGGCCGCCATCAAGGCCACCGAGCGCGCGGTCTGCGCCGAACATGAGCTGACCCCCTTCCTGCCGGCCGAGATCCAGTTCCTGCACAGCGAAGAGCTGCTGGCCCGTTACCCGGACCTCGATGCCAAGGGGCGCGAGCGCGCCATCGCCAAAGAGCTTGGGGCCGTGTTCCTGATCGGCATCGGCGGTGCCCTCTCCCACGGCGAACGCCACGATGTACGCGCCCCGGATTACGACGACTGGAGCAGCCACAGCGAGCTGGGTCTGGCGGGTCTGAACGGGGACATTCTGGTGTGGAACCCGGTGCTGCAAGACAGCTTCGAGATCTCCTCCATGGGGATCCGGGTCGATGCCGAGGCACTGCGCCGCCAGCTGGCTATCACCGGCGACGAAGATCGCCTGCAGTACGACTGGCATCAGGATCTGCTGGCCGCACGGATGCCGCAGACCATCGGCGGCGGCATCGGCCAATCCCGTCTGGCCATGCTGCTGCTGCAAAAAGAGCATATCGGTCAGGTGCAGGTTGGTGTGTGGCCCTCTGAAATGAAGGCCGCTATCCCGGGCATGCTGTAAACGCGTTTATTTCACCGGTCTGGCCTGTGCGCAGTGGCACGCGGGTCAGCCCTAAAGGTGTGTGGCGGTGCGGACTGAACGAGCGCAGTCCGGACATGCTGTAAGTCGCGTGGTCATCCCTGATGGCCCACGGCGAAACCGGGGCTTGCCCCTGCGACCCGCTCAACCCACGTCAGGTCGCTTCACTACATTCCTCCCGGCAATCTTCGGATTGCCGTTTTTTTTTGCGCCCGAATCCCTGCCACCAGATATGGCAACGCCAGCCCGAGGACTGGCGTTGCAAACATCGATGCGAGACTGGTTACTGGGTCATGGTGAGGCCGTTGCTGTCGGCCCCCAGCACCAGTTTTTTGCCTGGCACGATGCGACCGGAGAGCAGCGCCTGCGCCAGCGGGTTCTCCACCTTCTGCTGGATCGCCCGTTTGAGAGGCCGCGCCCCGTAGACGGGGTCGAACCCGGCGTGAACCAGCTTGTTGAGCAGCGCTTCGCTCACCTCCACCTCGTAACCCTGAGCCTCGAGACGGCCCATCAGGCTCTTGAGCTGGATGCGGGCGATGGACTTGATGTGCTCCTCGCCAAGCGGATGGAACACCACGGTCTCGTCGATCCGGTTGATAAACTCCGGCCGGAAACTGCGGGTCAGCACATCCATCAGCATGGCCTTCATCTCGTCGTAATCCTTCTCGGAGTGGTGCTCCTGAATGAGATCCGAACCAAGGTTGGAGGTCATGATGACCACGGTGTTGCGAAAATCGACGGTACGACCCTGACCATCGGTCAGGCGGCCATCATCGAGCACCTGCAGCAGGATGTTGAACACATCCGGGTGCGCCTTCTCCACCTCGTCCAGCAGGATCACCGAGTAGGGACGACGGCGTACCGCCTCGGTCAGATAACCGCCCTCTTCATAACCCACATATCCGGGAGGCGCCCCCACCAGACGGGCCACGCTGTGTTTCTCCATGAACTCGGACATGTCGATCCGCACCATGGCATCCTGGGTATCGAACAGGAACTCCGCCAGCGCCTTGCACAGCTCGGTCTTGCCCACCCCGGTGGGCCCCAGGAACAGGAAGGAGCCGATGGGGCGATTCGGATCGGAGAGACCGGCACGGGAGCGACGAATGGCGTTGGAGACCGCATCGACCGCCTCTTCCTGACCAATCACCCGGCTGTGCAGCTGATCTTCCATCCGCAGCAGCTTGTCGCGCTCCCCTTCCAGCATGCGGGCGACCGGAATGCCAGTCCAGCGGGCCAGGACGTCTGCGATCTCCACATCGGTGACCCGATTGCGCAGCAGACTGGTCTCCTGCATCTCCGCCTGAGTGGCGAGATCCAGCTGTTTCTCCAGCTCCGGAATGCGGCCGTACTGCAGCTCGGACATCCGGCCCAGGTCGCCTGCCCGGCGTGCCACATCGAGATCCTGACGGGCCTGCTCCAGCGCCGCCTTGATATGCTGGGTGCCGGCGAGGGCGGCTTTCTCGGCCTTCCACACTTCGTCCAGCTCGTTGTATTCCCGATCCTTCTCGCCAATCTCCTGATTGATCAGCTCCAGCCGTTTGCGGCTGGCGTCATCGTCCTCCTTCATCAGCGCCTGCTGCTCCAGCTTGAGCTGGATGATGCGCCGCTCAAGACGATCGAGCGCCTCGGGCTTGGAGTCGATCTGCAGCCGGATGCTGGCAGCCGCCTCGTCAATGAGGTCGATGGCCTTGTCCGGCAACTGGCGATCCGCAATGTAGCGGTGCGACAACTGGGCCGCCGCCACGATGGCAGGATCGGTGATCTGCACATGATGGTGCAGCTCGTAACGCTCTTTCAGACCGCGCAGGATGGCGATGGTATCTTCGACTGTCGGCTCCTCCACCAGCACCTTCTGGAAACGGCGCTCCAGCGCGGCATCCTTCTCGATGTACTGACGGTACTCATCCAGCGTGGTGGCACCGACGCAGTGCAGGTCGCCACGGGCCAGCGCAGGTTTCAGCATGTTGCCTGCGTCCATGGCCCCTTCGCCCTTGCCGGCGCCGACCATGGTGTGCAGCTCGTCGATAAAGAGGATGACGTTGCCCTCCTCCTTGGCGAGATCGGTCAGTACGGCCTTAAGCCGCTCTTCAAACTCGCCGCGATACTTGGCCCCGGCCACCAGCGCCCCCATGTCCAGCGACAGCACCCGCTTGTTCTTGAGCCCTTCCGGTACTTCGCCATTGATGATGCGCTGGGCCAGCCCCTCGACGATGGCGGTTTTACCGACACCGGGAGCACCGATCAGCACAGGGTTGTTCTTGGTACGGCGTTGCAGCACCTGAATGGTGCGGCGGATCTCGTCATCCCGGCCGATCACCGGGTCGAGCTTGCCGATCTCGGCCCGCTCGGTCAGATCGATGGTGTACTTCTCCAGCGCCTGGCGGTTCTCCTCGGCGTTGGCATCCTCCACCTTCTTGCCGCCACGCACCTTGTCGATGGCCGCTTCGAGTTTCTCCTTGGTCAGCCCCTGGGCGCGCAGCAGCTCACCCAGCGTTCCCTTGTCGTCGAGGGCAGCCAGCACGAACAGTTCGGAGGAGATGAACTGATCCTTGCGCTGCTGGGCCAGTTTGTCGCAGACGTTGAGCAGGCGGCCGAGGCCGTTGGAGAGCTGCACGTCCCCTTCCACGCCGCTGACGCGCGGCAGGCGATCCAGCTCCTCACCGAGACGGGAGCGCAGGGCATTGATATCCATCCCGGTCAGGGTGAGCAACGGACGGATGGAGCCGCCATCCTGATTGACCAGCGCGGTCATCAGGTGAACGGGTTCGATGAATTGGTGGTCACGACCCAGCGCAAGAGACTGGGCATCGGAAATAGCAATCTGGAATTTGCTGGTAAGGCGATCGAGGCGCATTGCACTCCCCCTTCAAACAGGCAGACGCCGCTTGCGCGGCAAACAACATAACTTTCTGAGATGAAAGATGAGGCCCGTACGGGCTATTTCAAGGGCATGGGCTGGTTATTTTTTCTGCAAAGCGGGGAGAGGGCAGGATCCCCGCCTCTCTCATACGGATCTGTTCTTGAGAGAGACGGGCTATTACTTGGCGGGTGATTGCTTAGCGGGCCAACCAGATGAGGGAGGCCATGCGGCCGGTCTGGCCGTCGCGGCGATAGGAGTAAAACTGCTCGCTGTCGCTGAAGGTGCAGTATTCGCCACCATAGATGGCGGTGACGCCAGCACGGGCAAGGCGCAGCCGGGCCAGCTGGTAGATATCCGCCAGCCATTTCCCCTCATTGGACGAAGGGATGAACGCCGCTTCTGCTTCGGCCTGCTCGGCCATAAAGGCCTCGCGCACCTCGCCACCCACTTCAAACGCAGTGGGGCCGATGGCCGGGCCCATCCAGGCCAGGACCTCGCCCGGCTCGCAGCCCATGGCGGCGATGCTCGCCTCCAGCACGCCCTCTTTCAGTCCACGCCAGCCTGCGTGGGCCGCTGCGACCACGGTACCTGCCCGATCGCAGAACAGCACCGGCAGACAGTCGGCGGTCATCACGATGCAGGCCAGCTCCGCCTCATGGGCGTAGGCGGCATCGGCATCTGGCGCCTGCTGATAATGGTTGCTGACCTGATGAACCACGGTGCCGTGCACCTGATTAAGCCAGTTGAGGGGCCCCGGGATGGCGGCCGCCTGCTGCAAGCGAGCACGATTGGCCTCGACTCGCACCGGTTCATCCCCCACATGGGCGCCCAGATTCAGCCCGGCGAAAACCCCCTCGCTTACCCCGCCATCCCGAGTGGTTGACAGGGCTCTGACATTGGCCGGAGCTGGCCAGTCGGGTTCGATCCATTTCATCTGTGACTCCTTCAATTCACCGATATAAAAACGGGGCTCCTGCAAGGGAACCCCGTTTGGCATCTATTCGGGCCGGATGACGCCAGAAACCGACGCAGCAGGCCCTATCGCATCAGTTCCAGACCAGATCGTCCGGATTGGCGAGAGTATCCGCGCGCAGCACTTCCATCAGCTCCACCATGTCTTGCGGTGTAGCTGAGTGCCACTGCATCACTTCTCCCGTGATGGGGTGAGCCAGTTGCAGCATGGTGGCATGCAGCGCCTGACGGTTGAAGTTACGCAGTGCCTGGGTCAGCTCGGGGGTCGCGTTGCGCAGCGGGCGCAGACGGCCACCGTAAGCGGGATCACCCACCAGCGGGTGTTTGATATGCGCCATGTGGACACGGATCTGGTGGGTACGGCCGGTCTCCAGACGCAGACGCAGACGGGTGTGGCCACGGAACTTCTCGTGAACCCGGTAGTGAGTTACGGAAGGACGACCATTGGGCACCACGGCCATATGGGTACGCTGGGTCGGGTGACGGCCTATGGGCGCATCAACCGTACCACCTGCGGTCATGTGACCGATGGCGATCGCTTCGTACTCACGGGTGATCTGGCGCGCCTGCAACGCTTCCACCAGATGGGTCTGGGCGGGTACGGTTTTGGCAACCACCATCAAACCTGTGGTGTCTTTATCCAGACGGTGCACGATACCGGCGCGAGGTACCTCGGCAATGCCGGGGTAGCGGTGCAGCAGGGCGTTGAGGATGGTGCCATCCGGCGTGCCTGCGCCCGGGTGAACCACCAGTCCGGCCGGTTTGTCGATCACCAGAATGTGTTCATCTTCATAAACGATGTTGAGCTCGATATCCTGGGCATCCCAGCGAGTATCATCTTCCAGCTCGACATTCACATGCACCTGCTGCCCGGCCAGAATCTTCTCGCGCGGGGTGTTGGCAACCTGACCGTCCAGGGTCACTCTGTCCTGTAAAATCCACTCCTTGATGCGGGTGCGGGAGTAGTCTGGAAACAATTCGGCCAGGGCCTGGTCGAGTCGCTGCCCGAATTGGTGATCCTGGAATTCGCCTGTCAGTTCAATATGCTGGCTCATGTATGGTCTCTTGAGCGGGGGGTATCAATTCGAAATAATCCGGGTATTCTAGCTTTTCTTTTAGCCAAGCATAACGGATACTTTGCCAATTTCGTGGAAATGGACCGGATGTTGTTGATGGGAAAGAAGTCTCACCTGCTGATGTCGCTCGCCTTGGTCGCTACCTTGATCACAGGCTGTTCCAGCACCAAACCCAAGGTACCCGACGAACCGCCGGAGACCCTGTACCAGAAAGCACGCCTCAAACTGGACGTTGGCAATTACGTGCAAGCCACTGAATTGCTGGAGGCTTTGGACTCTCGCTACCCGTTCGGCGCCTACTCCAACCAGGTGCAGCTTGACCTCATCTATGCCTACTACAAGCAGGATGATACCGCTCAGGCGATCGCCAATATCGACCGTTTTATCCGCCTCAATCCGGCGCATAAAAACATCGATTACGTCTTCTATATGCGCGGCCTGACCAACATGGCGGCGGATTACAACTTCTTCCAGAGCCTGTTCGGTATCGATCGTGACGACAAAGACCCTGCTTATGCCCGTCAGGCATTCCAGGACTTCAAGACCCTGTTGCAGAACTACCCCAACAGTGTCTATGCCGCCGATGCCCGCGCCCGCATGATTGGCCTGAAGAATCGTCTGGCCCGATATGACCTGAGCGTGGCCGAGTATTACGTGAAGCGTGATGCACTGGTCGCGGCCGCCAACCGGGCCAAGCTGATTGTCGAAACCTACCCCGACACAGCCGAAACCGAGAAGGCACTGGAGATCATGGTCGAGTCTTACGACTCTCTGAAGATGCCGCAGCTGGCCAAGCATGCCCGCGAAGTGCTGGCCAAGAACTACCCGGAAAACCGCCTCGGCCGTGGCTGAGTGATACGGATAAACCGGTAACAAAAAACCGATGCCTTGGCATCGGTTTTTTTTATCGCTGCAATTTACCCTCAGCTATTACCCGCAGATTGCTCTGCAGAGCAGAATCTGCGTAACGACGCAGTCATCGCAACGCTTACTTCGCGACATTACCCGCCACGTTCAGGGCATCCCAGGTGCGGGAGAAGGGCGGCGCGTAGGCAAAGTCCAGCATGCCGAGCTGCTCGGTGGTCACTCCCATGGTGATGGCCACCGCCAGCGCGTCGATGCGGTGGACCGCCCCCTTGCGACCGAGGATCTGGCCGCCCAGCAACCGCTTGTTGCCCGCCTCGTAGACCAGCTTGACGTGAATGTCGGACTGACCCGGGCAGTAGTTGGTGTGGCACTTGTCCTTGATCACCACAGTGCGATAGTCGATGCCCATCGCCTTGGCTTCCTGCTCGGAGAGGCCGGTACGGCCCGCCTCCAGCCCCAGCACCTTGAGCGCGGCAGAGCCGAGGGTGCCTGGGAACTCCTGCTCGGCCCCCGCCAGGTTCTCACCCACCATGCGCCCCAGCTTGTTGGCGATGGTGGCGAGCGGCACATAGACCTGCTGCTGCTTCACGCTATGCCAGACGCTGGCACAATCACCGGCCGACCAGACGTTGGCCAGCGAGCTGCGTCCCTGACGATCCACCTTGATGGCGCCGTTACCGAGCCGCTCGATGCCGGTATCGGCCAGAAACTCGGTGTTGGGCTTGACCCCGGTACAGACCACCACGATATCGGCCTCGTACTCGCCCTGGCTGGTGCGCACGCCGGTCACCCGACCATCCCCCAGCAGCGCTTCAACTCGCTCACCCAGATGGAGAGAGACCCCCTGCTCGCGCAGTTCGGTTTCGATGTGCTGGGTGATCTCGCCATCAAACGCGTCGGGGATGACCCGATCCGCCAACTCGATGAGACGCACCTCTTTGCCCTGATGGACCAGCGCCTCGACCACCTCCAGCCCGATAAAGCCGGAGCCAATCACCACGGCGCGGCGATTGTTCTTGTCTTGCACCGCCGCCTTCAGCGCCAGCCCGTCGGCCATCCGGCGCAGACCGAATACCCCTTGCTGCTGCAAACCGGGGATGGGGGGCATCACTTCGCGGGCGCCGGTGGCGATCATCAGCCGATCGTAGCGATCGGTGAAGGTGTCGCCGTTGTGCTCCACCACCAAGGTCTGGGCAGTTGCATCGACGCTCAGCACCCGATGGCCAATCTTGACCTCGATCCCCTTGGCGGCGAACTGCTCGGGGGTGAACTCGGCCATGTAGCCGGGCTCCTGAAACTCGTCGCCGACAAAGTAAGGCAGGCCGCAGGCACCGAAAGAGATCACCTCGGAGGCCTCATACACCACGATTTCGGCATCTTTGGCCAGACGGCGCGCCTTGGCGGCCGCACTCATACCGGCAGCTTCGCCACCGATGACCAGAATTCTCATTGTTTTTCCTCTCAATGGCGCAGGGAGGGCATGCCCTCCCTGCGGTCTATGACGGGAAAGAGTCACCCCTTTCCACGAGCAGATCAACCGACAGCAAATCAGACGGTGGACTCTTCGCCGTCCAGACTCACTTCGTGATCGCTGTTGAACACATGCATGTCGGTCTCGCCCATCAGGCGGCTGGTGACCGTCCCTGCGGTGATGGAACCGGAGACGTTGAGCGCGGTACGGCCCATGTCGATCAGCGGCTCGATGGAGATGAGCAGACCGGCCAGCGCTACCGGGAAGTCCAGCGCGGAGAGCACGATCAGCGCGGCAAAGGTGGCGCCGCCGCCAATCCCGGCCACCCCGAAGGAGCTGACGGTGATGATGGCGATCAGGGTCATGATGAAGCCGGGATCCATCGGGTTGACCCCGACGGTCGGGGCAATCATCACTGCCAGCATGGCCGGATAGATACCGGCACAGCCGTTCTGGCCGATGGTGGAACCGAAGGAGGCGGCGAAGTTGGCGATCCCCTCAGGAATACCCAGCGACTTGGTCTGGGTTTGCACGTTCATCGGGATGGAGCCCGCACTGGTGCGCGAGGTGAAGGCAAACGCCAGCACCGGAGTGATCTTCTTGAGGAAGCGCAGCGGGTTGATGCCGACCATGCTCACCAGCAGCAGGTGCACGACAAACATGATGGCGATGGCACCGTAAGAGGCCATCACAAAGCTGAGCAGATTGATGATGTCAGCATAGTTGGAACCGGATACCACCTTGGTCATCAGCGCCAGTACGCCGAACGGGGTCAGGCGCAGCACCAGAGTCACCATTCGCATCACGATGGCATGAGCCACGGCCACGAAGTGGCTGAAGCTGGCGAAGATCTCCGGCTTCTTGCGGGCGATGCCGGTGGCGGAGAGGCCAATGAAGATGGAGAAGATCACCACGGCGATGGTGGAGGTCTTGCGCGCCCCGGTCATGTCGAGGAAGGGGTTGGCCGGAATGAACTCCAGCACCATCTTGGCGAACGACATGCTCTCGACGCTGCCGAGGGTGGTCTGCAGCGCGGCGCCCCGGGCGCTTTCGGCAGCACCGGAGGTGAGTCCTTCAGCGGTCAGGCCAAACAGGTTGGACATCAGGATGCCCGCCCCGGCGGCGATGGCGGTGGTGAAGATCAGCACGCCTATGGTCATGGCACTGATCTTGCCCAGCGCGGTGCCACCATTGAGCTTCAAGATAGCGCTGATGATGGAGACCATGATGAGCGGGATGATGATCATTTGCAGCAGCTTCACATAGCCGCTACCCACGATATCCAGATAGTCGATGGTCTGAACAATGACGGACGAACCAGCACCGTAAAGCAGTTGCAAAGCGGCGCCGAACAGAATACCGAGCCCCAGACCGGCAAATACCCGGCGGGTGAAGCTCACATGTTTTTCCTGTAACCGGTAGAGAAAGAACAGCAAGATGGCGGCGATGGCCAGATTGCCGATAACGCTAAATGTCATGGTATGACTCCCCAAAAAGCGGGCTTGCGCCCGAGAAACAAGAGCAAGCGCCATGCTTGCCCTGGCAACCGTGTCAGACGGTCTGCGCCGTCGTGACAAGAACAAGGGGGTCTATCGCCCCCTTGTCACAGATTCACTGCTTCTGCTGTTTCGCTCGCATGATGTTGATGATTTCGATGTCGGTATCCAGCATCCCCTCTTTGGAGAGTCGTCCCAGATTGGCGATGGTCTGGTCCACGTCATCGGAGACGATCCCCTCGCTCTGGGGGACATGCAGGTTGTTGATGGCCATCAGCGAAGACTTTACCGCCGCTGAGGTAGAAGTGGAGACCTTCATGGAGCAGGCGCTGCCCGCGCCGTCGCAGATGATGCCGGAGACATCGCCAATCATGTTGTTGATGCAGTGGCTGATCTGCTGATACTGGCCGCCCAGCAGCCAGGTGATGGCGGCACCGGCCCCCATGGCGGCGGTACTGGCGGCGCAGAGGGCCGACAGCTTGTTCTGGTAAGTCTTGATGTAGATGGCCACCAGATGGCTCATCACCAGCGCCCGAGTCAGCTGCTCGTCGCTCGCCTTGAGGAAGCGGGCCGCCGCGACCACAGGCATGGTGGCGGCAATGCCCTGATTGCCGGAGCCGGAGTTGGACATGGCGGGCAGCATGGCGCCATCCATCCGCGCATCGGAAGCAGCGGAGGAGAGACGCATCGCCAGGGTCATCAGGTCATCGGAGAGCAGCTTGCGCTCCACCTGCTCGGTGAGGATCTTGCCGATCTTCAGGCCGTAACCCTGCAACCCTTCGTCCGCCAGCGCCTGATTCATGGTGGCGGCCTCGCGGATAAAGTCGATCTCCGCCAGCGGCACTTCCAATGCAAAATCGACGATCTCCCGCAGGGTCATGGCCGGTTTGGCGGATTTGGCTGGCTGGATCTGCACGCTGGGGGCACTGGCCTGCTCCATCAGCACCTCGCCATCCTTCTCCATCAGGATGATGCGGGTGTGGTCGGTACAGATCACCACCCGGGCACTGTGCCCTTCAACTTCGGCCAGCACCTCGGCGTAGAGCACGTCCGGCACATCCTTCACATCCACCTTGATCACCGGCAGCAACGTCTTGGCCGCTTCCACCTGTTCTGGTGTGAGGGTCTTGAGCACCTCCAGCCCGGCATTGGGATTGCCGCCGGTGATGCCGACCGCAGCGGCCACCGGCAGACCGATCATGCCGGTACCCGGCACCCCGACCCCCATGCCGTTCTTGAACAGATTGCCACTGACCCAGACGCTGATGCGGGTCGGGGTCTCCCCCAGCAGCTTGCGGCAGTTGGCCGCCGCCAGCGCCACCGACATCGGCTCGGTACAGCCCAGGGCCGGCACCACTTCACGCTTGAGCAGGGTAATAAAGTCGGTCCATTGTGCTTTCATCGCAGTGTTTCTCATGTTCAGGGTGCCCGCAGGCAGTTATTGCTTGTTCAGATCCGCCTTGTGGTTGCGGATATGCAGATAAACAGTATGACGGGAGATGCCGAGCATCCGGGCAACCAGCTGCGCCGCCTCCTTGATCTCGAAGATCCCCATGTCGAAGAGCCGGGTCACTATCTCCTTGTTGCGCACCGTGCAGGAGAGCGAATCGTCCCGATCCACCTTCTCAATCACCTGAGTCACCAGATCGTCCACCGAGCTGGCAAAGGTCTCGTTGTTGAGCGGCGCCGGTGCCGCGGGCAGCGCAAAAGTATCGAGCAGGCTGCCAAGGGAGGTATCCAGACTGAAGTTCACGCAGAGCATGCCGATGGGCTTGCCCTGCCGGTTGCTGATAGTGATGGAGGAGGACTTCAGCAGCGTCCCGTCGCGGGTACGGCTGAAGTAGCTGCTCCACTGGCTGCCCGCCTCCCCCTGCAAGCGGTTGAGGGCAAAGTCGGTGACCGGCGCCCCCTCCCGACGACCGGTGACATGGCCGTTGGCAATCTTGATAACCGATGCATCCAGCGTATCGAACGCATGCAACACCACCTCGCACCCTGCGCCAAACAGCGCGGCCAGCGCCTCGACCGCGGGCTCGAAACTGGCGATCAGATGACGTTCTTCATCCGTTAACGAATTGATCTGGTCAATGGTGGCTGCTGTGGACATATATGAGTAACTTTGAGTAAACCGCAGTTGATTCTACTATCAACAAGATCAACTAATGTTGAGCGGCATCCCCTTTTTGCTCGCCATTATGCCCACCTTTTAACAAAGTGCGACAAATTGTGAAGCGGCGCACAGCAGGGCGGCAACTCAGAGGTGATAGCGGGCCAGCAGCTGCTTGTAGGCGGGAGTCTGTTTGAACGCCTTGAGGGCAGAGGAGAAACGGATAGCCAGCTGGTCGTGGCCGGGCTTGTGGGTAAACGCGAGGAAGTTGCGGTTGTCGTCGGTCAGCAGGCGCGAGCCGTGGTTCACCTGATCCTGCAACCCCTGAGTGTGCAACAGATAACGACCGACCCGCTCGTTGAGCACCACCCCGTCCAGCCGACCGGCCATCATCAGATGCAGCTGTTTGATGGCATTCCCCTCCCCCGTCATCGGCATCCGGATCACCCCGGGATCGGTCAGAAAATCGGGACTGTAGGCATAATCTTCCTGAATACCTATCCGCAGACCCTTGAGGTCAGAGAGCTGCCTGAAATCCACCGGACGAACCGTCGGATAGAAGAGCACTTCGCCGCTGTAAGAGAGCGGCTCTTCGGGGTAGTGAAGCCAGTGCTGGCGGGAAGGTTCAAAGAAGACGTCGACTACCGCATCCCCCTGCCTGAGACGGGCCTGCTGCAGAACTCGCTTCCAGGGCAGCACCCTGATTTCGGTGCGATAACCCATCTGGCGCAACACGGTACAGGCCAGATCGAGATCGGCGCCGGCCAGCTCGCCATTGTCACCACGCATCACATAAGGGGGCCACAGCTCGGTCAGCAGCGTCAGAGTCGGCGGTTTGTCCGCCGCAGCCGTCAAACCGGCACCAAACAGGGAGGCCAGCAGCCAGCCGTACAACCCGATCCTTCGCCAACCCTGATACCACATCATGGAGATCCCTCATGGTCCGTATGGATTGAGGATATACAAGGGATGGGCAATAAAAAAGGAGGCCGAAGCCTCCTTGATATTCACTCTCTGAATGGCACTTACAGTGCTTTCAGGATTGCCTCGACGCTGGCCTTGGCATCGCCAAACAGCATCTGGGTATTTTCCTTGAAGAACAGCGGGTTCTGGACACCGGCGTAGCCAGTATTCATGGAACGCTTGAAGCCGATGACGTTCTGCGCTTTCCATACTTCCAGCACCGGCATACCGGCGATCGGGCTGCCCGGATCTTCCATCGCGGCCGGGTTGACGGTGTCGTTGGCACCAATCACCAGCACGGTATCGGTATCGGCGAAGTCGTCGTTGATCTCGTCCATTTCCAGCACGATGTCATACGGGACTTTCGCTTCCGCCAGCAGCACGTTCATGTGGCCAGGCAGACGACCGGCAACCGGGTGGATACCGAAACGCACCTTGACGCCGCGGTCACGCAGCTTCTGGGTGATTTCAGCCACCGGATACTGGGCCTGTGCCACCGCCATGCCATAGCCCGGGGTGATGATGACGGAGCTGGAGTTCTTCAGCAGGTCAGCCACTTCCTCGGCGCTGGTTTCGCGGTATTCGCCCATCTCCTGATCAGCCGTGGAGGCCACGCCATCGGAGCCGAAGCCACCGGCGATCACCGAGATGAAGGAGCGGTTCATCGCCTTGCACATGATGTAAGAGAGGATGGCACCGGAGGAACCCACCAGGGCACCGGTGACGATCAACAGGTCATTGGAGAGCATGAAGCCCGCTGCCGCTGCCGCCCAACCGGAGTAGGAGTTCAGCATGGAGACCACTACCGGCATGTCGGCACCACCGATGGAGGCAACCAGATGCCAGCCAAAAGCGAAGGCGATCAGGGTCATCACCAGCAGAGCGAAGGTGGAGCCACCGGCGTTGACGAAGTAGACCATCAGCGCCAGAGACGCGACCACGGCCAGCAGGTTCAGCTTGTGGCGGTGCGGCAGCATCAGCGGCTTGGAGGAGATCAGACCGCGCAGTTTGCCGAAGGCAACCACGGAACCGGTGAAGGTTACGGCACCGATAAAGACGCCCAGGAAGATCTCGACCAGATGGATGTTCAGCATGGCGCCGGTCAGGTGCTCGACCTGAGCAACGCTGTTGGCCTGCTCGAACGCCGCACGGGCGGCTGCCAGGGTGGCATCCAGATTGGAACCGACGGAGACGACGACCTCAGCAGGAGCAGAGGGGTGCAGATCGATGAAGCTGTTGAAGCCCACCAGCACTGCCGCCATACCCACGAAGCTGTGCAGCACGGCCACCAGCTCGGGCATCTCGGTCATTTCGACCTTGAGCGCCAGACGCACGCCGATGGCACCGCCGATCACCATGGCCAGAATGATCCAGTGAACGCCACTGGTCTCCGGGTTGAATACGGTGGCGAGCAGGGCGATAGCCATACCCGCGATACCGAACAGGTTGCCATGCTTGGCCGTTTCTTGCTTCGACAGTCCCGCGAGACTGAGGATGAAGAGCACGGCGGCAACGATATAGGATGCTGTTACCAGTCCTTGAGACACGTTAAACCCCCTTAATCCTTACGGAACATCTTCAGCATGCGCTGAGTGACGGTGAAGCCGCCGAAGATGTTGATACTGGCAATCAGCACGGCGATGAAGGCCAATGCGGTAACCAGAGTCGACCCTTGCCCGATCTGCAGCAGGGCACCGACCACGATAATGCCGGAGATGGCATTGGTGACCGACATCAGCGGCGTATGCAGGGCGTGCGATACGTTCCACACCACGTAATAACCGACCACACAGGCCAGGATAAATACGGTGAAGTGGGAGAGGAAGGCTGCCGGGGCAACGGACGCAATCCAGCCGAAGGCGGCGATGCCGAGGGCACCGAACACGAACTTCTTGTTGGAGGGCTTGGCCTCTTCTTTCTTGGCGGCCGGTTTGGCGGCAGCAGGTTTCTGCGGGGCGGCAGAGACAGAGATAGCGGGCGGCGGGAAGGTCACTTCACCGGCCTGGATCACCGTCATGTTGCGCTGAACCACGTCTTCGAAGTCGATGGCAACGTTGCCGTCCTTCTCCTTGCACATCAGCTTCATCAGGTTGACCAGGTTGGTACCGTAGAGCTGGGAGGATTGGGCAGGCAGACGGCCCGGCAGATCGGTGTAACCAATCACCTTGACGCCGTTGTCGGTGACATGCAGTTCGCCCGGCACTGTGTATTCACAGTTACCGCCAGCCTGAGCGGCCATGTCCACAATGACGGAGCCCGGCTTCATGCTGTCGACCATCTCTTTGGTGATCAGCTTGGGAGCCGGCTTGCCCGGGATCAGGGCGGTGGTGATGATGATGTCCACCTCTTTGGCCTGCTGGGCGAACAGCTCCATCTCGGCCTTGATGAACTCATCGGACATGACTTTGGCGTAACCATCGCTGGATGCACCGTCTTCGCCACCGAAGTCCAGCTTGAGGAATTCCCCACCCATGGATTCGATCTGCTCGGCCACTTCCAGACGGGTATCGAACGCACGCACGATGGCACCGAGGGAACCGGCCGTACCGATGGCAGCCAGACCGGCTACACCGGCACCGATCACCAGCACCTTGGCAGGCGGCACTTTACCGGCTGCGGTGATTTGACCGGTGAAGAAGCGACCGAACTGGTGCGCAGCTTCAACCACGGCGCGATAGCCACCGATGTTGGCCATGGAGGAGAGGGCATCGAGGGACTGGGCACGGGAGATCCGCGGCACCATATCCATCGCCATCACATTGATGTTGCGCTCGGACAGCTTCTTGACCAGCTCAGGGTTCTGGGCAGGCCAGATGAAGCTCACCAGAGTGGCGCCATCTTTAATTTGTGCGATCTCGGCATCGGTCGGCGCATTGACCTTGAAGATAAGGTCGGCTTGCCAGACATTCGGCACCACGCTGGCACCGGCAGCCTCGAAGGCGGCATCATCGAAGCTGGCCGACAGGCCTGCGCCGGTCTCGATGGCGACCTCGAAGCCGAGCTTTTTCAGCTGCTCGACGGTAGCCGGGGTCGCTGCGACCCGGGTCTCACCGGCGAGACTCTCTCTCGGTATTCCAATCTGCATGACTATTCCCTGATGGTTAATAAACAATCGCTGCCCAGTGTCTCACTTCTGACGAAACAAGACATGACCAAAGTGCAGGTCCAGGGCTCTTTGTTATGAAAATCAGTAGGCTTTACCTCAACCTCCTGTCATGGTCAGGCCCCCGCTTTTCAGGCGCGAAGGTGATTAGTATCAAATTTTGGAGTTTTATTACAACCGCAGTCCCGACGGCACTCGTACAGAATTCAGCCCATCCCTGGCTACGATTAAAAAAAACAAACCAAATTAGAGGCTTATACCAGTAAAAACGGCTGAAAAAAGTGATCCAACCAGTCAAAAAAAATGTTTTACCGGCCCTCTATCTTAGCGTTTTTTGTTCTTACGAAATCCGCTTTCGTCTCACTTCTCGCAGCAAAACGCCGAAAAGTAACATTTTCCCAACAAAAGCGGGGCCGCTCAGCCGCCATATGGCGGGAGAGGGCCCCGACAATTCAATCGTTTCGCCCGTTTGGCGCCGATTGGCGGCCCTTACCAGGCCGCTTCATAAATATGCTGGCTCTGCACCAGATCGATATCGCCGTGCTCGCCCAGACGGGTCATACCGTGCTCACCCAGCTTGCCGATCAGGGTGTCGATACCCAGATCTTTCAGACCGTAGTCGCGCAGTCGGGTCTTGACCCCCATCCGCTCGAAGAAGTCGCGGGTCGCGGCGATGGCATCATCGATGCGCTCCGCTTCGCTGCCGCTGTTCAGACCCCACACCCGCTCTGCGTATTGCAGCAGCTTGGCATGTTTCTGTTTGCGCTTGGCCTGCAGCAGGGCAGGCAGCACCACCGCCAGAGTCTGGGCGTGGTCGAGGCCATGCAGGGCGGTCAGTTCGTGACCCAGCATGTGGGTGGCCCAATCCTGCGGCACACCGGCACCGATCAAACCGTTCAGCGCCATGGTGGCACTCCACATGATGTTGGCGCGCACCTCATAGTTGTGCGGTTCGGCCAGCGCCTTGGGGCCCTCTTCGATCAGGGTTAGCAGCAAGCCTTCGGCGAAGCGATCCTGCACCTTGGCATTGACCGGATAGGTGAGGTACTGCTCAACGATGTGAACAAAGGCATCCACCACTCCGTTCGCCACCTGACGCTCGGGCAGGGTGTAGGTGAGCACCGGATCCAGCACGGCGAAGCGCGGCATCACGAACGGCGAGAAGAAGTGCACCTTGTCGCCACTGCTGCGACGGGTGATGACGGCACCCATGTTCATTTCGGAACCGGTCGCCGGCAGGGTCAGCACGGAACCGAGCGGGATGGCGGAACGCACTTCGCTGCCGACGGTCTCGAGAATGTGCCAGGGATCCTTGGCCAGATCGTAGTGCGCGGCAGCAGCGATAAACTTGGTGCCATCGAGCACGGAACCACCGCCAACGGCGAGCAGGAAGTCGACCCGCTCGGCACGGGCCAGCTCCACGGCGTCCATCAGGGTCTCGTAGGCCGGGTTCGGTTCGATGCCGCCAAATTCAAACAGGGTCATGCCAGCCAGCTCGTTGCGGATCTGTTCCAGCAGGCCGCTGCGTACCACGCTGCCGCCACCGTAGGTGATCATGACGCGGGCATCGCTCGGAAGCTGCTCGCGCAGCTGGGCGATCTGCCCTTGGCCGAACAGGATTTTGGTCGGGGTATGGAGAGTAAAGTTGTTCATCGACATTGCCTTCTTCTGATAGTCAGGGCGGCCAGGCCGCGAAATCGTGATTGCATTTTTCTCCAGAACCACTCTACCATCAAGACAACATCCTGCTTGATTCTTGCCTATTTCTATAAAGCAGCGAAAACTGGAACAGTCGAATCAAAGAGCACCCATGCAAAACCGTTACAGCGACCTCGCCGCCAGATTGACCCGCCACGTCACCGCCCCCGGCATCACCCCATCACCGGTGAAACAGGTCAACCTCATCTATACCACCGAGCACCATGGCCGCACCCCGGTGCTCTACCAACCGCGGATGATCGTTATCCTGCAGGGGCACAAGGTGGGTTATCTGGCGGATCAGGTGTTTCGCTACGACCCCAACCACTACCTGCTGATGACCCTGCCGCTCCCCTGCGAGTGCGAGTGCTTCGCCTCCCCCGAGCAGCCGCTTATCGGTTTTACCATCGAGATCGATCTGGTAACCCTGCAAGAGCTGCTGCTGGAGCTGGGCGATGCCCTGCCCGCCCCCGCGCCGCAAAAGAGCGGCGTCCACTCGGTCCCCCTGTCCGAAACCATGTTTTGCGCCGCCGAACGACTGATAGAGCTGATGGACAACCCGCTGCACGCCAGGGTGCTGGGACCGCAAACGGTGCGCGAGATGCTATTTCACGCCCTCACCGAGGGGGGCGGCCCGGCGCTGCAGGCGCTCGCCAATCGCCACAACCATGTGGGCCAGATCGCCAGGGTGCTGCGTATGATAGAGTCCCGTTATGCCGACAACCTCACCATGGAGGAGCTGGCGCGAGAGGTGAACATGAGCGTCTCCGCCTTTCACCACCACTTCAAGGCGGTCACCGCTACCTCGCCGTTGCAGTACATCAAGTCGTTTCGCCTGCACAAGGCGCGAATGATGATGCTGCACGACGGCATCAAGGCGGGCACCGCGGCGGCCAGAGTCGGTTACGAGAGCAACTCCCAGTTCAGTCGGGAGTACAAGCGCTTCTTCGGCAGCACGCCGACAGATCAGGCCTCCCGCTTCCGGGATGGCCAGCTGCGCATCATCGAGGGATAACAAGAGAGGGATTACTTATGCGTTCATTGCTTTGCCTGTTCACCGCTTTGCTGCTGACGGCCTGTACCGGGATTGCCGACGGCATCCGCCCCGTTACCGGCTTCCAGCTCGATCGTTATCTTGGCACCTGGTACGAAATCGCCCGCCTCGACCACAGCTTCGAGCGGGGGCTGGAGCAGGTGAGCGCCACCTACAGCCTGCGGGACGATGGAGGCGTCAAGGTGCTCAACCGCGGCAAGCAGAGCGATGGCAGCTGGCGCGAAGCCGAGGGCAAGGCCTACTTCGTCGGCAACCCGGACGAGGCGCGGCTCAAGGTGAGTTTCTTCGGCCCCTTCTACGGCGGCTACAACGTCATCGACCTCGACCCCGATTACCAGCTCTCGCTGGTGACCAGCTACAACCACGACTACCTCTGGATCCTCTCCCGCTCACCCAACCCGCCCAAGACGAAGGTGGATGCGCTGGTCGCCAAAGCGAAGTCGCTGGGCTTTGCCACCGACCAGCTGATTTGGGTCAAGCAGACCCCTTAAGCCAGCCGTAAAATAACAAAGGGCAGCCCGCGGGCTGCCCTTTCTGTTGCTGGCGTGGCGGGACGATCAGAGCCGGAAGCGACCGATCTCCTGCTCCAGCCGCTCGGTCAGCGACTTGAGCTCGGCCGCCTGCGCCGCCTCGTTGCCCGCCTGCTCGGCCAGCTCTTGCGAGACATGGCGGATATTCTCGGTATTGCGGCTGATCTCGCCGGTCACCGAGGTCTGCTCCTCGGCCGCTGCCGCAATCTGGGTCGCCATGTCGCTGATGGAGCCGATCGCCTCGTTGATCCGGGCAAGGCTCTGGTTGGCCGCTTCCGCATCCTCGACGCTGGTACCCGCCAGCTGACGGCTGGTCTCCATGCCACCCACGGCACGACGTGTGGTCTGCTGCAGGGTCTCGATCATCTGCTGGATCTCGTCGGTGGAGTCGTGGGTACGACGTGACAGCACCCGCACCTCGTCCGCGACTACCGCGAAGCCTCGTCCCTGCTCACCGGCCCGGGCCGCCTCGATGGCGGCGTTGAGCGCCAGCAGGTTGGTCTGCTCGGCGATGCCGCTGATGGTCGCCAGAATGCCGCTGATCTTCTGGGCATGGCTGTCGAGCTCATTGATGATCTGGCTGGCATCGGCCACTTCGTCCGCCAGACCGGTAATGCTGCGCTGACTCTGGCCAACCTGGGATTGGCCGGCGACCGCCAGTGCGACCGCATCGGTGGCGGTAGTGGCGGCAAACTCGGCGTTGCCGGCGATCTCCTGGGTGGCGGAAGCCATCTCGGTCACCGCGGTCGCCACCATCACGATCTCGTCCTGCTGCTGGCGTACCCGCTGACTGCGGGCCTGCGCCCCGGCCGCCTGGGCACGGGACTGTGCCGCCAGCTCGATGGTCACATCCCGCAACCGGCTGACGATGCCGTGCAGCCGCGCCACGAACTGGTTGAAGTTCTGGGCCAGCTGGCCCACCTCATCCTTGCTGTGGGTGTTGATGTGAACGGTGAGATCCCCCTCGCCGTGGGCAATGTCGTGCAGGGCGTGCGCGACCCGACCGAGATCGGCGAACAGGTATTTGAAGGTGGCGGTGAGCAGAGCGCTGAATACCAGCATCAGCACCAGGGTCAGCCCCACCAGCTCCCACAGCAGGCTGCTGAGCGGCGCCTCCAGCACATCGCGATACATCACCATGGCCAGCAGCCAGTCGGTGCCCGGCACCGGTTGTACCGCCAGCAGCACATCCCGCCCGTCGAGGGTGGCGGCGTGCAGCTCGCTGTTTTCGCGGCCCCACTGCTGGAAGGTGGCGGCAGAGAGTCCCGGCGCCAGCTCGGCGATGGGCTTGAGTGCCAGATCCTTCTGCGGATGGCCGACGATGAGGCCGCTGCTGTCGAGCAGCATGGCGTAGCCCTCACCCTGCACCTTCATCGCCAGTACTTCGTCGATCAGCTTGTCGAGCGCCAGGTTGGCCCCCACGGCGCCGACCAGCTCCCCCTGATGGCGCACCGGCTCGGAGAGAGTGACCACCAGCTTCTGCATGGTGACGCTGACGTAGGGGGCGGTGACGATCAGCTGCCCCGCCTTCACCGCATCCTGATACCAGGGGCGCTCGCGTGGGTCATAGTTGCCGGTGTTGAGGGAGGGATCCTGCCGGGTCATCACCCCCTGCGCGGAGCCAAAATAGGTGAGCCCGAACCCACCGGAGGTATAGGCCTGCTTCAGGTGGGGCACCAGCTCGGCTTGGGGATTATCGCTGATCAGATTGACCAGCGCATGGACGGTGTTCTTGCGATCCGTCATCCATTCGCCGATGGCGACCGAGTAGGCGTGGCCATAGTTGACCGCCTCGCTCTGGATGGCGCTCATGGTGCGGGATTTTAGGGTGTGAAAGGCAACGATGCCGAGCAGTGATGCCATCAGCAGCACTACGCCAAGACTGGTGGCCAGCAGCTTGCCGCGCAGAGAGAGGGTCATGACGACGAATCCTTGTTGTTGTGTCAGGCAGGGAAAACCCTGATGTATCAAAGGCTATCGGCCGCAATATGAACAGACTTTAGTGAATCTGTATATTTTCCCATCTATCAACAACAGAACGCGCTATTCGTGTGAACCAGATCGCTATCCCATGCTACTGACTCTTGTAACAACAAAGCAGCAGGCCGCCAGAAGGCGGCCTGTCACTTACCCCTGATATGCACCGGCGGAGTAGGTCAGCTCATAGCTGTGGCTGTAGATCTCGACGATATTGCCGAAGGGATCTTCCATGTAGACCATGCGGTAGGGTTTCTCGCCCGGGTAGTACTCGCGCACCGGCATCCGCTGCTTGCCGCCCGCCGCGACGATGCGCGCCGCCAGCCCCTCGACATCCGGATCTTGCACGCTGAAGTGGAACACACCGGTCTTCCAGAATTCGAAGTTGTTCTCACGGCGCTCGCTGTTGGGGAACTCGAACAGCTCGATGCCGATCTTGTCGCCGGTAGAGAGGTGGGCGATGCGAAAAGAACCCCAGCCCGGGCCGAACACGTCGTTGCACATCACGCCGATGGCGGAGTCATCCTCGGTGATGGTGGTCGCCGGCATGATGAGATACCAGCCCATCACCTTGGTATAGAACTCGACCGCTTTGTCGAGGTCAGTCACCGTGATGCCGATGTGGGAAAAGTTGCGCGGGTAAGTCATACGTCACCTTGAAATTGTGTGTGGGAAACAGGTGACATGATAGGAAGGGGCGACATAATGAAAAATAAGGTCAAACTAATGGAAGGCATAAATTAAATTTATGGTTAATCCACTCTGGCTCCACACCCTGGTGGTGGTGCATGAAACCGGCAGTTTTACCCGTGCCGCCGAGCGGCTGGATCTCACCCAGGCCGCTGTCAGCCAGCATATCTCGCGTCTCGAGGCCGAATTTGGCCCCCTGCTGCTGCGCAAACCTCGTCAGCTGGAGCTCACTCCGCGCGGGCTGGTGCTGCTCGACTTCGCCCGCCAGCAGGAGCAGGCCGCCGAACAGCTGCGGGCGCGCCTCTCTGACGACGACCCTCACCGCGGCGCCATCACCCTCACCACCCCCGGCAGCATCGGCCTGCTGCTCTATCCCCTGCTGCTCGACCAGCAACAGGAGCACCCCGGACTCACCATCCAGCACCGCTTTGCCCCCACCCCCGACATAGTGCAGGCGGTACTGGCAGGGCGCAGCGATATGGGACTGGTGGATCAACCGCCGGAGCACCCCAGCATCGCCGCCGAGCCCTTCGCCCGCGAACCCCTCTGTCTGGTGGTGCCCAACGATGGCGAGGAGCAGAGCTGGCAGCACCTCTGTCAGCTCGGCTTTATCGACCATCCGGATGGCCGCAGCATGGCTCAGCGCCTGTTGGGACGACGCTACCCCGGCCAGCGCGTTGACGAGATCCCGCTGCGCGGCTTTACCAACCAGATCGGCCTGATCCTGGAGCCGGTCGCCCGTGGCCTTGGCTTTACCGTGCTGCCCCGCTTCGCCGTCACCGCCTTTGCCCAACAGGAGAAGATCCGGGTGATCCAGAGCAGTATTGAGGTGATCGACACCCTCTGGCTGATCTACCGCGCCGAGTGGCCGCTCCCCGCCCGCCACCAGCGGCTGGTCACCGTCCTGAAACAGCGGGTTGCTGCACACTGAACGCTCTTGCGGCAGACATCGAGATCAATATGGCCACAGTCACCGAGGGCTAGCGGCAAGAAGGAGAAGAGAAAGGAGAGGTGGATAAATTGGCGAACGCCGGAAATGCGAAAGGCCAGCTCAATGAGCTGGCCTCTCTGAAAATGGCAGGGGCGGCAGGACTCGAACCCGCAACCATCGGTTTTGGAGACCGCTGTTCTACCAATTGGAACTACGCCCCTGCAACAAACGAGGCGTAGTATACAAAGCGGGTTTCAAAGGTAAAGGCTTTTTTCACACTTTTAATGCGATTGCACAAATCCCGAACAAGTCGCGCTTGTTTGTGCAGCAAAGCGGGATAACTTGCTGTATTTGCAGCCCTGCCGGGGTAGGAATGGGACATAAATGGGGGTAGGGTGAAATCAGGTACCGGGAGGCCACTTATGCTCAATTACCGATTGCTCCAACAACTGGCGCCCCTCAATTTCAGGGATGAACGCAAGACAGAGGCCCTGCCCGCCTATCTTGAACGGGTCGCGCCGCTGGTGCCCTTTATTCCTGAAAATGTGCTCTCCCAGTGGATTTACCGCCATTGGCGCGGTTTTGAGTCCAACTGGAGCTTTATCGATCTCGCCAGCCATCAGTTCACCTGTGAAAGCTGGCCCACCGCGCAACTGGTGGATCAGGTGGACTCCCGCCATATGGAGGTGATCGAGCGCTGGGGCGAGATGCTGCGCAGCAACCGCTATGTGCGTCGCTCCTGGCTCGGCGAGAAGATGCTGAGCGACGGCACCTGGCCCGAACCTGTCATCGTACTGGCGCCGGAGGAGGGAGCCAGCTACCCGAACGGTCACCCCCTACCCCGCCCCTATTGCCTGCTGGAAGGACACCACCGACTCGGTTATTTGCGCGCCATGGCCCGCGATGGGGAATCGCTGCAAGAGACGCACAAGGTGTGGATTTGTCGTCATGTTTCCGCCACTTAAACGTTTTTCATGCTGAAATTGGCATCGGAAATAAAATTTTGACAATTAAAAAAGCGGCCCTATAATCTGTCCGGTTTTGAAAAAGGTCGGGACGAAACGATGCAGTTTTTGATTCAGAAAACAGCCTTGCAGACGGGTGGTGCGCACCAGAGCGGCCCCGTTGTTTCCGGTTCCCACCCCAACGATCCCCAGTTATTTTTAAAAAAAGCCCCTGTTTCAGGGGCTTTTTTTTGTGCCCGAAAAACCTCCAATGATGTCAAAGGGAATGCAGACGATGACCAATCCACTCTATAAGAAACATGTCATCTCCATTTCGGACCTGACCCGGTCAGAAATGGAACTGGTAGTCTCAACCGCACAACGGTTGAAGGCTGAACCTGACACCAGCCTGTTGAAAGACAAGCTGGTTGCCAGCTGCTTCTTCGAAGCCTCCACCCGCACCCGCCTCTCGTTCGAGACCGCGGTACAGCGCCTTGGCGGCAACATCATCGGCTTCGCCGACGGTGGCAACACCAGCGCCAAGAAGGGCGAGACGCTGGCTGACTCCATCAAGATCATCGGCTCCTACTCGGATGCGGTGGTGATGCGCCACCCGAAAGAGGGCGCGGCCCGTCTGGCCTCCGAGTTCTCCCGCGTGCCGGTCATCAACGGCGGCGACGGCTCCAACCAGCATCCGAGCCAGACCCTGCTCGACCTGTTCACCATCCATGAGACCCAGGGTCGTCTGGACAACCTCAACGTCGCCTTCGTCGGTGACCTGAAATATGGCCGCACCGTGCACTCGCTGGCCCAGGCCCTCAGCCTGTTCAACTGCCGCTTCTTCTTCATCTCCCCGGAAGCGCTGGCGATGCCGGACTACATCTGTGAAGAGCTGGAAGAGAAGGGTATCCAGTTCAGCGTCCACCAGACCATGGAAGAGGTGATGCCGGAGCTGGACATCCTCTACATGACCCGCGTCCAGAAAGAGCGCTTCGACGAGACTGAATACAAGCACATGGCTGCCAAGTTCATTCTGGAGCTGGCGACTCTGGAAGGGGCCAAGCCCACCATGAAGATCCTGCATCCCCTGCCCCGCGTCGACGAGATCGATGTAGCGGTCGACAAGACTCCCCACGCTTGCTACTTCCAGCAGGCGGAGAACGGGGTCTATGCACGCCAGGCGCTGCTGGCACTGGTACTGAACGAAACTGTCTGAGCTTAGGGGAATATCATGTCTGACAAGAACCAACTGCAAGTCGAAGCCATCCGTCACGGCTCCGTCATCGATCACATCCCCGCTGGCCAGGGCATCAAGATCCTCAAGCTGTTCCAGCTGGTCGAAACCCAGGAGCGGATCACCGTCGGCTTCAACCTGAAATCCGGCGCACTGGGCAAGAAGGATCTCATCAAGATTGAGAACACCCGTCTGACCGAGCAACAGGCCAACCAGCTGGCGCTGTTCGCCCCGAAAGCGACCGTCAACATCATCGAAGACTTCAATGTGGTGAAGAAGCACCAGCTGGAGCTGCCGGAGTTCATCGCCGGGGTGTTCCACTGCCCCAACTCCAACTGCATCTCCCACAACGAGCCGGTGGACAGCTACTTCCGGGTGCGCGAAGTGAAAGGCGTGGTGCGGATGAAGTGCAAATATTGCGAGAAGTCCTTCACTCAGGACATCGTCAGCGAGCGTTACTGATATCTGATTGGGCCCCGCGGGGCCCATTTTTGAACCCTGTCACATCACCAAATTTCCAGTCAGCTATAATTTGCCATCGCAAGATGGTAATGCCCGCTCATTCCCTGCATATAGATGGATTATCAGTGTTTTTGCCTGATAACTAACTGCTATGGCAGATATCGCGCGTTTACCTCCGGTCATCATCAAAGGAATTCGCCGTGGTCAAAACCCTCAGTCGTCCCGTTGCCCAAGAGCCCGATCTGGCCCAGCTGGATGCCTGTCGCCAGATCATCGGTCAGCACTGCTACAGCACCCAGGAAGAGATCCGCCGCGAGCTGTCGGAGCGCGGCTTTGCCGACATCAGCCAGTCCACCATCTCCCGTCTATTGCGCCGCCTCGGCGTTGCCAAAGCGCAGAATGCCAACGGCAAGAAGGTCTACACCCTGGTCGATGAGCAGCTGGAACCCGCCGGCAGCACCCGCTCTATCCACGACATGGTGCGCGAAGTGGTGCACAACCAGCAGATGGTGCTGATCCATACCACTCCGGGGGCAGCCACCGTGGTGGCCCGCCTGCTGGATCGCAACGCCAATCCCGAGATCATGGGCGCCGTCGCGGGCAATGACGTGGTACTGGTCGCGCCGCGCCATATCAGCCGTACCCGTCAGGCCCATGCCGCCGTGGTGCGCACGCTGGCGCAGGCCCGCTAAGCTATTTCCCCTAAATACATCGAGGCGACCTGCGGGTCGCCTTTTTGTTACCTGCTACTTTGTGCCCATCACTTCTTGCGCCCATAAAAAACGAGAGCCCGCAGGCTCCCGTTTCATCTTGCTTGTTATCCCTCAGGAGAGCACGGCCCCCAGGCTCAGGCAGACCACGATCAACACGGTCAGGATACCGAGCAACGGAGCCACCCACTTCAGCCAGCGCACATAAGGCACCTTGGCGATGGCCAGACCGCCCATGACCACGGCGGAGGTCGGGGTCACCAGGTTCACCAGACCGGAGGCAGACTGGTAAGCAGTCACCACCAGATCGCGGCCCACGTTGGCGAAGTCGGCCAGCGGCGCCATGATCGGCATGGTCAGTACGGCCAGACCGGAGGAGGACGGCACCAGGAAGGAGAGCACCACTTCCAGCACGAACATCACGTTGATAAAGACGATGGTGGAGAGGCCAGTCACTATCCCTTCTGCACTGTGCAAAATGGTGTGAGTGATCATGCCGTTATCCATTACTACCACGATACCGCGGGCGATACCGATGATCAGCGCCACTCCCAGCAGGTCGCGAGCACCGTCGATAAAGTTGGAGGTCAGCTCCTCCTCGCTCATGCGGGAGATAAGACCAACGATGATGGCGGCGGCCAGGAACACACCGGAGATCTGCGCCATCCACCAGCCCAGCACGGCTACACCGTAGATCATCACGGCAAAGGCGGCGACGAAGATACCCAGCACGATTTTACGGGTCAGGGTGAACTCCAGCATCTGGTCGCTCTTGTTGCCAAGGAAGTGGGCACGGTTCTCTTCCCACTTGTCAGCCACCAGAGATTTGCTCGGATCGCTGCGCACCATCTTGGCGTAACGCATGACGTAGGCAACGCAGAGCAGCCAACCAGCCACCAGCATGGCGACGCGCAGCCAGATACCGTCGGTGAAGGAGATGCCCGCGGCGTTGGCCGCAATAACGGTCGCAAACGGGTTGATGGTGGAACCGAGAGTACCGATACCGGCACCCAGCAATACGGTTGCAGCAGCCACCACAGGGTCAAAACGGGCGGCCATCATCACCGGCACCAGCAGGGTGTAGAACGGCAGCGACTCTTCGGCCATCCCGTAGATGGTGCCACCTGCGGCAAACAGTGCCATCAGGATCGGGATCATCCACTCTTCACGGCCGCGCAGGCGGTCGGTCACACGCTCGATACCGGCATCGATGGCACCGGTCTTGGTCACAATGCCAAGAAAACCACCGATGATCAGGATAAAGAGGGAGACGTCGATGGCGCCAGCCTCATAGGTGTCGTGGTTGTAGAGGCCATCGATAGGTGCCAGCAGCACGTCGACGATCCCCTGGGGATTCCCCTCCACCAGTTTGTAGGTACCCGCCACCGGCACTTCTTTGCCGAGGGCTTCGTTCATGGTCATCTCATATTTGCCAGCCGGCACTATCCAGCTCAGGGCGGCCACCAGGGCGATCAGCACAAACAGTATCGTGTAGGCTGACGGGAACTTGAATTTGGTCATGGTCCAGCTTCCTTCTGTGGGTGTGGTATCCATGCAGGCTGCGGGTTGTAGGGTTAGAGGTATTATGCCGCTGTCACATGGTCGAAAAGCCGGGGGTCACCCCCCGGCACCACTACTGCGACCTTAGTCGCCCAGCGTAGCAACCATCACTGCCTTGATGGTATGCATCCGGTTTTCGGCCTCGTCGAACACGATGCTGTGCTCGGATTCGAACACGTCCTCGGTCACTTCCAGGCCTTTCATGCCATATTTGTCAGCCACTTCCTTGCCCATGGTGGTCTCGTCGTTGTGGAACGCCGGCAGGCAGTGCATGAACTTCACATCCGGGTTCTTGGTGGCGTTGATGACATCCATGTTGACCTGATACGGGGTCATCAGTTTGACACGCTGATCCCAGGCTTCTTTCGCTTCACCCATGGATACCCAGACGTCGGTGTAGAGGAAGTCAGCACCCAGCACACCCTCTTTCACATCTTCGGTCAGGGTGATGCGTGCGCCGGTCTCTTCGGCGATCAGGCGGCACTTGGCAACCAGCTCCTCTTCCGGCCAGAAGGCTTTCGGCGCAACCAAGCGGATATCCATGCCCATTTTGGCAGCGCCGACCATCAGGGAGTTGCCCATGTTGTTGCGGGCATCACCCAGGTAGGCGAACTTGATTTGATCCAGACGCTTGCCCTTGCCGTGCTCCAGCATGGTCATGAAGTCGGCCAGGATCTGGGTCGGGTGGAATTCGTTGGTCAGGCCGTTCCAGACCGGGACACCGGCGTAGGCGCCCAGCTCTTCCACGATCTCCTGACCGTAGCCGCGGTATTCGATACCGTCATACATGCGACCCAGTACACGAGCGGTGTCCTTCATGGACTCCTTGTGACCGATTTGGGAACCGCTTGGGCCAAGGTAGGAGACCTGAGCACCCTGGTCGAAGGCCGCCACTTCAAACGCACAGCGGGTACGGGTGGAGGTCTTCTCGAAAATCAGGGCGATGTTCTTGCCGACCAGATGCTTGCGCTCGTAGCCACCGTATTTGGCTTTTTTCAGGTCGATGGCCAGGTCGATCATGTATTGGATTTCGCGCGGGGTGAAGTCCAGCAGTTTCAGGAAGTTACGGTTACGCAGATTAAAAGCCATGATGAGTTCTCTCTATATATGTTTCAGACCAGTTCGGGCAGTAGTGTTGACTACGCATTCTCAGTACAGATATCGGTAATTACGCATGTACGGTGCGGGTGGCGACGATATTGGTGCCGGCTTCACCCTTGAGGATGGCGAGGCCATCTTCCAGCGAGCCGATGCCAACCATGCCGCCGGTCGCTTTGACAAATTCACAGGAGGCTTCGACTTTCGGCCCCATGGAACCTGCGTCGAACTTGACCCCGGCCAGCTCGTCCGGGCTGGTGACCCGCAGCGGACGCTGGGTCGGCTTGCCCCAATCCAGATAGACGGCATCGGCGTCGGTCAGGATCAGCAGGGCGTCGGCCTTGATCTGCTTGGCCAGATAGGCGGCAGACATGTCCTTGTCGATGACGGCTTCGATACCGGTCAGGCTCTGGCCATCCCAGGTCACAGGGATGCCGCCACCACCGGTACAGATGATGAGGTGGCCTTGGGCAATCAGGGTTTCGATGGCATCGCCTTCGACGATGCGCTGGGGCAGCGGGGACGGCACTACGCGGCGGAAGAACTTGCCGTCAGCCTTGACCACCCAGTGCTTCTCTTCTGCCAGGGTGCGGGCTTCAGCCTCTTCGTAGACGGGGCCGATAAATTTGGTCGGGTTGGCGAATGCCGGATCCTTGGGATCGACCTGCACCTGAGTCAGCAGCGCGGTGACGTTGCGGCTCGGCATCAGGTTTTTCAGTTCCTGAATCAGCATGTAGCCGATCATGCCCTGGGACTCGGCACCCAGCACATCCAGCGGATAGGGGGATACCTTGGTGTAGGCGCTGTTCTGCAGGGCCAGCAGGCCGACTTGCGGGCCGTTGCCATGCACCAGCACCACGTTGTACTCCTGAGCGATCAGGGCGATGGTCTTGGCGGCCGTTGCGATGTTCTTGCGCTGGATATCCGCTTCCAGTGGCTCACCACGACGGAGCAGTGCATTGCCACCCAGAGCGACGACGACAGTTGGTTTTTTCATAGTGGTTAATCTCGAGTTTGGTTCTGTGTGGCGCCAGCTTCTGCCGGCGCCACGCCGTCTCATCAGATGCTGTCGCGTTCCATCGGGCAGCTCATGCAGCGGGCGCCGCCGCGACCACGGCCCAGTTCATCACCCGGGATGGAGAGAACTGTGATACCGGCTTTGTCATACTTCTCGTTGGTGTAGGTATTGCGCTCGTAACCCACCACCACGCCGGGACGCACAGTCAGCACGTTGTTGGCGTCGTTCCACTGCTCACGTTCGGCTTCGAAGCTGTCACCGCCAGTGGTGATGATCTTCAGCTGATCCACGCCCAGTGCTTTCTCGATAGCGGTGACGAAGTAACCCTCTTCCTTGATGTTCATGCCGGTGGCGCCGCCCGGAGTCAGGCTCCAGCACTGCACATCCTTGCGGATCACTTCCGGATAGACCGAGAAGGTGTCGATGTCCATGTGGGTCATGACTGTATCCAGGTGCATGCAGCTGCGGTGTTTCGGCAGCTCCATGGCGATGACCTGCTTGGCCTGACCGTGTTTGAACAGGCTGCGAGCCAGATGCTCGACACCTTGCGGGGTGGTGCGCTCGGACATGCCGATCAGCACGGCACCGCGGCCGATAACCAGTACGTCGCCACCCTCGATGGTGGAGTTGTCGTAGTCACGCTCCTCGTCACCGAAGTACTTGATGAAGTCCTGACCGGCAAACATCGGGTGCCAGCGGTAGATGGCCTTCACATGGTTGGTCTCGCGGCGACGAGCCGGCTTGGCCATCGGGTTGATGGAGACGCCGCCATAAACCCAGCAGGAGGTGTCACGGGTGAAGAGGTGGTTGGGCAGCGGCTCGATGATAAAATCGGTCGGAGCGTGCATGCCCACTACCATGTTGACGCCGCTGTAGGGCATCTCGGAGTAAGTCAGGCCGCCGGAGAGAATGCGGGCTAGTTCGCGGTGCGGCATGTCAGCCAGGAAGCAGCGCACGTCGTTGGCAAAAGAAGAGCCGAGGCGGTAGTCGGAGACCTGATGTTGCAACAGCCAGGTTTTGGCTTCCGGCACATCCAGGGTTTCCGCCAGCAGATTGGTCAGCAGGAAAACTTCGACATTCTGATCGCGCAGTACCTGAGCGAATTTGTCGTGCTCCTGACCGGCACGTTCAACAGACAGGACGTCATCGAACAGCAGATCCTGGCAGTTGGAAGGAGTCAGACGCTTCAGACTGAGGTTGGGGCGGTGCAACATGACACGGCGCAATTGGCCAACTTCAGAACCTACATAAAATTTGCTCATGATTATATTCCGTCTAGCAGTGGTCCCTGCGAGTGATTGAATAGATTCCTTCTATTCATGCTCGTGGCTAAGGCGGGATATTCTTTATGTAGGGTAATCGGCTTATGTTCTATCCTGCCCTTGCCTTTCGAGACCGAGGTTAGCCCTGCGAATCACGACAAACTTAGACATTGATCACATTCACTCAGAACTGAATATATTCACCATCCAATCTATGACCCCGGTAGCAAATTGCGCATTTTCCACACAAGGAAAACCGAATAACCATGCAAAACCACCCCACTATATTTCAGGTCGATTCATTTTTTATTCATGCAAACTCACTGAAGCGATTAAATTCAAATAACAAAAACAGTTAAAAATCATAATAATAAATGAACACCTATATAGAATTTGAATATTACTCCCTATGTATTGAATACATCGCCGTGACGAGGGGAACGCGGGAGAAATAAATACTCACATCGACCACATTCACTGCATAAATCTTTTCTTGTTCCAGATCATGGCATTTATGCCAACCCCATCAGGCTAGGCCTCATCAGCCACCACCTCTTTGTGCGGTTCAACTTAATATGCACAAAGTCCGCATCGAGGTGGGCAGCCATCCTCGTCGGTCACCACGACGCCTTTTGATACTTTTTTCATTAATTGAATTTATTCGTCTCACCTTGCGCTGGCGCCAACCTCGACTTAACTCAGAAAGTGATCCAGATCACACAGGAATGGCACTACCAAGGAGTTGTTATGAAGATGAAACCCATGCTGTTGTTCGCGACTTTGCTGCTCTCTGCGCTCCCCACCCTCAGTCAGGCTGAAGGAGCCCCTGCCATGCCCATGGTGGTATGCCATGTCGACAAGGCCCCCCAGATGCTGGTGCCTGACTATGTCTGCCGCTGGCAGGGAGGCAGCGTTCATTACTAGTCGAAACAACGAGAGGAGCATCACTCCTCTCGCCTTGTGATGAGACAGGCCCCTCCTATACTGAAATCAGCGGTTTTCTCATGGATAGGGGAACGTCATGATCTTGTTGGTCGGTGGAGAGAAGGGGGGGAGTGGCAAGAGCTGCCTGGCACAAAATCTGGCGGTCTACCTCAGATCCCAATTTCAGGGGGAGGTATTACTGGTCGACTGCGACCCGCAGCGTACCACCTCTGACTGGATTCAGGAGCGCAATGACAACCCGGAGCTGCCACAAATCAACTGCGTACAGCTCTATGGCAATATTCGCAACGACCTGCTCAGCCTGAAAAACCGCTACGACTACGTCATCGTCGATTGTGGCGGGCAAGACAACCGGGCTCTGCGCTCTACCATGGCTGTCGCCACCCACGCCCTGATCCCCTTGCGCCCGAAACGCCGCGACCTCAAGACCCTGCCCCACATGGAAGATCTCATCACCACCTGCAAGATGGTCAACCCGACCCTCAATGCAGCAGTAGTGCTGACCCAGTGCCCCGCCCTGCCCAATCAGGTAAAACGCATTCTCGAAGCGAAAGAGGTTTGCTCCTCGTTCGGTGTCGACGTCCTGAACGCCATCACCTATGGTCGCAACGTCTATGACGACAGCGAAGAGAAGGGACTGTCGGTGATGGAGATCGAGCCGGATGGCAAATCCGCCGAAGAGATCCGGGCCATCGCCAAAGAGTTCCTGCAAGTGGGGGTGTGAGATGGGTCTGGCCGATCTGAAGAAAAAGCACCAGCTGCATCACCAGAAGAAGTTCACCGTCGACGAATTTATCGAAGATGCGGAGTTCTACGCCAAAGGCAAACCCAAGGTGGTCAGCCTTGAACTGGGCCTGCATCGTGACGAAGCCTTGTCGGCGCTGGCCTTTATCGAGAGCGGCGAGCACCTGAAGCCAAGCTACAAAAAAGCCACCTTCTCCATGAGCACGGTGGCCATCGACGAGCTGGGTAATCTGACCCAGCAAGACGGCATGAACAAGTCCTTGTTGCTGCGCCTCTTTACCCACTACTTCTCTTCGCTGACTCCTGAAGAGCGCCAGACCATCTATGAGCGGCTCAACCAGCGCTCATAATTTCTCCATTCAACCGCTCTTTGTGTGCCTCACCAACTCACCCCGAATGACCATCATCAGAGTGCAAAATCTGTTTCTGAAGCAACCAAAACGCGCTGTAAGAGATCTGCCATTCCATATGTAAGCTAACAGCCGAAAAGATCCCCGAGATAATCGGAAGATAAGATCTTAAAACATGAATATGAGTAACTTAACTAGCTGTTTATAAATGAATAAATCGAAACTCACAACTTTCGAAATAGCTAATAACAAAAACGTTTTCCAATCTGGCGTTGTAGCCGGTTAGAAAATCCTTATAGTTACTCATGCACGGACGCAATGAAGTCGGTCAGGAAGACTGGCTGCCAGGGTTGGGCAAATGGACTCACCACAGGATGTGGTAAAGGACACCTCCCAGGACGGAGAAAGTGCGACGGGACAGGATGACTCGTCAGGCCAAGATGGCTAAAGGACACCCCAAAGGATTGGGAAGGGGAAACCTAAAGGAAGAGGTAAACAGTCAGGGATTGCAGGGAGCAACTTCGTTCAAGGATCTGAGCGATACGACTACCGGGGGCGACGCAAGTCGCCCCCATCTTTTTATCTGCGTTTCACCGCGACCATTGCTTGATTCCCAATTGCTTGCCTCAGCGCAGAGACTTCTTACCAGAACCTTCCCGACCCGCTGCTTAAGCAAAAATACATATGAAAGGGGCGCCACGATGGCGCCCCTTTCTGTTTTCTGATCGGCAAACAAGCTTATATCACGCGAGAAAACTGCTGCTGGCGCGCCTTGTTGCGCAGGTACACGTCGAAACACATGCAGATATTGCGGATCAGCAGCTGCCCCGTGGAGGAGACCTCCAGACCATCCTCCGTCATACGCACCAGTCCATCGTTGATGAACGTCTGCAGCAGCTTGAGATCGTCGGCAAAAAACTCTCTGAAATTGAGCCCGTGCGCCTGTTCGACAGCGGCAAAGTTCAGACGGAAATCACAGATGAGCCGCTTGATCACCTCACGGCGGATCAGGTCATCCTGATTGAGCGAGCAGCCTTTCCACTGGGCATGACCCAGCTCTGCAACCTGTGCGTAATACGCCTTGAGCTCTTTCTGGTTCTGGGAATAGGCATCACCGATCATGCTGATGGAGGAAACCCCCAGCCCCAGCAGATCACAATCTCCTTGAGTGGTATAGCCCTGGAAGTTGCGGTGCAGCTTGCCCTCGCGCTGCGCCACTGCCAGCTCGTCATCGGGTTTGGCAAAATGGTCCATACCGATGAACTGGTAACCCTGACCGGTGAGGAAGGCAATGGTGTCCTGCAGCATGGCCAGTTTCTCCTGCGGCGCAGGCATATCCACCTCTTTCAACTTGCGCTGGGCGGCAAAGCGGCTCGGCAGATGGGCGTAGTTGAAGATGGAGAGGCGCGCCGGATCCGTCTTGAGCACCTCTTCCAGCGTATGGTGGAAGCTGGCACGATCCTGATACGGCAGGCCATAGATAAGGTCGAGGTTGGTCGAGCGGAAGCCTAGTTCACGGGCCCGTTCCAACATGGCTTTAATAAAGTCGTTGTCCTGCTCGCGGTTGACCGCAACCTGCACATCCTTGTTGAAGTCCTGCACCCCGAGGCTGATGCGGTTGAAGCCGACGTCTCGCAGCACATCCAGCATGGTAATGGCAATCTCGCGCGGATCGACCTCGATGCTGAACTCCCCCTCTTCGGCAAAATGGAAGTGCTCACGCAGCATGGCCATCAGACGGCGCGTTTGCGCTTCATCCAGATAGGTGGGTGTACCGCCACCCCAGTGCAGCTGGGTGACCAGACGGTGCTTGAAGAGCGGGGCTTGCGCCTTGATCTCCCGCTCCAGGTAGTCGAGATACTCGTCAGCCTTGTGCTGATGGCGGGTAATGACCTTGTTGCAGCCGCAGTAGTAGCAGAGCTTGTGACAGAAAGGGATGTGCACGTAGAGCGACAGATTGCGCTCGGGATACTGGCCGGCAGCGCGGACAAAATCCGGATAGCCGAAGCTCTCGTTGAACTCCAGCGCAGTGGGATAAGAGGTGTATCGCGGGCCACTGTAGTTATATTTTTCGATCAGGGCCTGATCCCACACAATCTGTTCTGCTTGCACGCTCGCTTCCTCTCTTGTTGTTATTGTTGGCTCACCGACCTAACTGAAAATCCTTCAGCTGGGCCACATCCTTGAGGATCTGAGCCTCCAGCTCGGCCTCGTAGCCGCTGCGTTCGAGATCCATCTTCATCACTTCATTGCGCTTGAGGGCACGTCTGGCCTCATGAGTCGGCATATCTTTCACCTTCTCATACAGCCCGTACAGACCCGGGAACTCGGCAACGAATGCTCGCCCCCCCTTGATCTGCAACGCATCCAGCAGATTGGTCAGCCGAATAGCGCCTTCGGAGTAATCGCACTGCCCCTCCTGCACCGCATGAGCAATGACCCGCACGCTCTCCAGAATTCGTTCATTGCGAGCGGTGATCGCCTGCCACTGCATCGCTTGCTGTCGTCTCAGCCTGGCCAGCAGCATGCCTGCATAGATGGCCAATCCTGACAAAATCAGGCCGCCCAACAGGGCGGCCAGCATCCATCCACTCATCACTTTTTCTTCGGCTCAGGCTTGGGTTCCGGCTTGAAATCGACCTGGTTGAAACGGTCCCACAACTCCTCTTCGGAGGCTGGTTTCTGCTCGTCGAACTCGGCGTCATCGCCATCATCAAACGGCAGCTCGTCATCTTCATCATCGTCGTTGTCGATGATGCCCAGCTCATCCATCAGCTCCTGATAACGGTCGACGCGCTGATCAACCCAGGCCTGCTCGGCCGCTTCCAGGGTTTCACCGGCATCAAGACGATCCAGCAGCTCATTCAAGCGGTCATCGTTTTCGATGGACGCCAGCTCCTGCTCGGGGGTCATCACCAGCTTCTTCTCTTTCACCGCCTTGGGTGCTGCCGGCTTCTTCTGTTTGTCATCCACCACCAGAACTACCGGCTTGCGGGAACCAATACGCGGATCTTTGGACTGGCTGTTGCCAGACTTGTTCTTCGGCTGTTCAACTTGCTGACGAGAACCAGCCTTCAGGCCCTTGCGCTTGGCAGCCCGTTTACGCTCACGGCCTTCCTGAGCACTGACATCAGATTCTTTGCGCTTGCCAGTAGGCTTGCGAGTGGGTTGTTTGGCAGACATGAATGGCTAACTCCGAAAATAACTGGTTTGACCCGTACCCGGGATGATCTCACCCGGTGGGATACGATGCGAGGAACAGTAAGGCAGGAACAAGAGCAGGATCCCGCACCAATCAGGCCACTGAACACCGCAGGATCGGTATCCTCTGGGCATGTTGCTGGTATTTTGACACAGAATGGCTAATCGGGTTAATGACCCAAAAGAAAAAAGGCAGCCGAAGCTGCCTTGATATGTTCATGCGTGCGCCATCCTGAATGGCAAAACAGTCTGTTTCGTCCTCTCCATGACAACTTGTCGCCGCATCATATCGTTGTGTGGTCATCCTGACCTTATATTGGTCGTTCCTGAATGTGCGTGTGCCTGTTTGACCCGTCTCGACCGCATCCTGCCATCGTGCCGGGGAGTCTGCATCCCGCAACCCCATCCCGCTCCGGAGATGGTCACCATCCTGATCCTTCAATCCTTTGCCAGCTCATCCGAGCCCATGGCATCCCGCCACGCCAGCCATCCTCTGCTCACAACCCCCTGTCGTGAAACCGCCACCCAATCCGTGGGTGAATCCATTGAGTCTACTGTACCAACTCTATAAAGCGGCTCAATCCACTCAAAATATTCTCAACATGTCGAAAAATGTCAATATTCATATAATTCATTGATAAATAATGATTATTTAATATTTTATGCAATTTTATGAGCCTTGGCCTGCCTTGAGAATGGGAGATCTCTTACAGAACGGGGGGATTAAACCGAGAATTATCTGAAAGCCATAAAAACAACGGGGAGCCCAGGCTCCCCGTTTCAACTCAAATCGACCGTATCGACTATATCAGTGCAGACCCGCCACATATTTGGAGAGGGCTTCGATATCCTGATCAGTCAGTTTCTTGGCAACATCCCGCATCATGCCATTCGGATCGTTGTCACGCGTGCCGGCACGGAATGCGGTGAGCTGAGCCTTGATATAGGCAGGATGCTGGCCGGACAGGTTGGGATACTTCGCCTGTTCGACACCCGAGCCACGGGGACCATGGCAAGCCGTACAAGCTGCCAGACCGCGGCTCATGTCACCACCCATATAGAGTGCCTTGCCCGCTTCGACCACGTCGTCAGGGACAGAGATAGGGGTAACCTTCAGGCTGGAGAAATAAGCCGCCAGGTCATCCATGTCCTGTTCCGACAAAGGTAACGCCATCGGCCCCATCACTGGCGCAACCCGGCCAATTTGACCAGAAGCGGCAGCCTTCAGTTCAACTAACTGCTTTTTGATATATGATGCGTGCTGACCAGCAATTTTGGGGTACATATCAACCAGGCTGTTTCCGTCCGGTCCATGACAAGCCGCACAAACGGCAGCCTTGGTCTGTCCCGCAGCGGCATCGCCCTTGGCTTGTGCCATCCCCGTTACGCCAACCATCAGAGCAAGAGTAATGACTAGGTTCTTCATGGCGTTCCAACTTTTCGTTATTAGGCTTCCAGATCCCATGCCGCTGAAGGCATGTTAAAATAAACGCGTTTAAGCGACGCTATTTTACACCATTTTACAAAAAAGTAACTCTATAACCCTCTATCTCCATGGGGAATTTACGTTGGATACACAAACTCTGAATTTCAATAAGGTGCATTTTGTGACCAGCGCACCCGACATCCGTCACCTGCCAAATGATGGGGGTGTCGAGATCGCGTTTGCCGGCCGTTCCAACGCCGGTAAGTCATCTGCATTGAACACCTTAACCAAACACAAGAACCTGGCGCGCACCAGTAAGACACCCGGTCGTACCCAGCTGATCAACCTGTTTGAGCTGGAACCGGGCAAGCGTCTGGTCGACTTGCCGGGTTATGGTTATGCGCAAGTTCCGCTGGAAATGAAGCTCAAGTGGCAAAAGTCACTGGCAGAGTATCTGCAGCGCCGTGAGTCATTGAAAGGTCTGGTGATCCTGATGGACATCCGCCACCCGCTCAAAGATACCGACCTGAACATGCTGGAGTGGAGCTCGCACCGTCAGTTGCCCGTCATGCTGCTGCTGACCAAGGCTGACAAATTGAGCCCAGGCCCGCGCAACAACCAGGTGATCAAGGTGCGCCAGGCCGTTGCCAACCTCGGCTCCCAGATCCAGGTCGAAGCGTTCTCCTCCCTCACCAATATCGGTGTGGAGAAGCTGGCGCAGACCCTGACCGAATGGTACGTCAGTGGTGACGATACCGACCTGCTGAACGCTGACGAACAGCAACCTGCCGAGGAGTAATCTACTCCTCGCTCTCCTTGCAATTGGCGGAGCACTCCTCCGCTGATTGAAAGGGTTTCAGATTACTGCTTTCACCTGCCTCACGACAAATACCCCGCATTCGCCTCCCCTGCTATATCCAATACTGCTTAAAGTTCATATAGATAGGCGGTTAATTCACACAAATAATTAACTTAAGCAGGCGCTGATAGCGTTTTCAAATTCGTTCTTTCAAAACGAATAAGAATCACAAAAAGAGACAAAAATGAAATTTAATTACAAGATCTAACCGAAAGGGATAAAAATGAGGCCGGACGACAGTGATGCCATCCAGCCTGAAATAATAAGTTCAAAAAATTGGGAAGAAGCTGAATCTTGAGTACCAGACGACAGGTATTCCTCAAGAAGCAGCCTCATTCTATCAAATGCATCGCCAACTTAAAGCATTTACTCTAAATTACACGCATAAAAAAACACCCCGACGAGAACCTCATCGGGGCAGCTATTCAGCCACATTCAATTACGTGAAATAAAAGGTCTGAAAGATAGAACATCTTACCTCTGTACCCTACGCAGACAACTGTACAGCAAAGCAGCAGAAAGTGAAAGTAATTTATGTAATTTAGTTTCACAACTTACAGGTTAATAAAAAACCCTTTACTTTCATGCAGATAAAAAAATCCCCAGTACGAATACCGGGGAGTTATAAAGGTGACTAGCTAGCACTTCCTCAACTATCTAGTTAGTCAGCGCCATTTCAAAGTAGTTCCGCTACAAAACAAAAAAACTTTGAAAAATCAGAGGTAGATAGCACCATCTTCAGCAAACTCTTGTTCTTCAATGAGTTTTTCAGCCAGATCTTCAATGTCAAAACGCACACTTTCGAAGGCTCTGACGATGTCATCCTCTCTCGTCAGCGCCAGACCTGTCATTCTCTCCAGTCGCCGCTGGCTAATGTAACAATCTATCAGCGCCCCCATCTGCTGGGCAGGAAAACGCACCCGCTGTTCGTCAGCCTGCCACTCCATCAGATCAGGAAACAGAATACCCTGGTTCATATCACCCCCAAGTTACGCTTCAACTCTCTCAATACCTGTTTCGTCCCGGGACGAATTCCGCGCCACACGGTAAACGCTTCGGCGGCCTGTTCCACCAGCATGCCGAGTCCATCCATGGTTTGACGGGCCCCATGCTGTTTGGCCCAACTGATAAAGGCCGTATCCGAGGCGCCATACATCATGTCGTAGATGGCAATATCAGTGTGGATCAGGGCGGGAGTCAACGGCGGCAGCTCCCCTTGCAGGCTGGCAGAAGTCGAATTGATAACGAGATCGAACGGACCAGCCAACTGCTCATAGGTCTGGGCAGTCACAGGCCCCAGATCGTGGAATTCGGCAGCCAACTGTTGCGCTTTTGCGTGGGTGCGGTTGGCGATCACCAGCTCGCTCGGTAGCTCTGCCAGCAGCGGCGCCAATGCACCGCGAGCAGCGCCACCGGCACCCAGCAGCAGGATCCGGCTATCCGCCAGCGTCACACCATGGGACTTGAGATCGGCGACCAGACCGGCGCCATCGGTATTATCCCCCAGCAACACGCCATCATCGGTCAGCTTGATGGTATTGACCGCGCCCGCCCGCTTGGCCCTCGGGCTCAAGCGATCGACCAGAGTGAATGCCTGCTCCTTGAAGGGAACGGTGACATTGCATCCCTTGCCCCCTTGGTCAAAGAAGGTGCGCAGGGCTTGGGCAAACTCGTCGACGGCGGGTTCAGCCAGCCCATACTCCAGCTCTTGCTGGGTTTGTCTGGCAAACAGGGTGTGAATGAAGGGGGACTTGCTGTGGCGCACCGGGTGGCCAAAAACCAGATAACGATCCATCAAAGAGTTCCATCAGAGGGCAATATTCCGATTTAACGGGTTTTCGCACTCGGGAACAAGCCGAATATCGGCCAGTAAAAAGGGGCCATCATGGCCCCTCGGATCACAGCCATTTTCGCGGCGTGAGATAGTCGGTGTAGAGCAAGGCTTCAGGAGTGCCCGCTTCCGGCTGCCAGTCATACTCCCAACGGGCCAGCGGTGGCATCGACATCAGGATCGACTCGGTACGTCCGCCGGTCTGCAGCCCGAACAGGGTGCCACGGTCATACACCAGATTGAACTCCACATAACGGCCGCGACGATAGAGCTGGAACTCCCGCTCCCGCTCGCCATAGGGCAGCGCCTTGCGTCGTTCGATGATCGGCAGGTAAGCATCCAGATAACCCCGACCTACCGCTTGCATAAAGGCAAAGCAGTCGGCAAAAGGCCAGCGATTCAGATCGTCGAAGAAGAGACCGCCCACCCCCCGCGTCTCGTTGCGGTGCTTGAGGAAGAAGTAGCGATCGCACCAGGATTTGAACTCGGGGTAGATCTCATCACCAAAGGGCTGGCAGAGATCACGGGAGACCTGATGCCAATGCTGCACATCCTCGGCAAACGGGTAGAAGGGCGTCAAATCGAAACCACCGCCAAACCACCAAATGGGCTCTTCACCCTCTTTCTCGGCGATGAAGAAACGGACGTTGGCGTGGCTGGTCGGCACATAGGGGTTGTGCGGATGGATCACCAGCGACACGCCCATCGCCTCGAACTTGCGACCGGCCAACTCTGGTCGATGTGCTGTAGCAGAGGCAGGCATGGCATCGCCATACACATGGGAGAAGTTGACGCCCCCCTGCTCGATCACCGCACCGTGGCGCAGCACACGGGTGCGACCACCGCCACCGCCTTCACGGCTCCAGGCATCTTCCACAAAGAGTCCACTGCCGTCGGCCTGCTCCAGACCACGGCAGATCTCGTCCTGCAACTGCAACAGGAAGGCCTTGACCTGGGCCACATCTGGTTTGCTCATCTTGTCTCCAGTCAGGCAGGATCGTGAACGCCCTGTCCATTTTTATAGTTAAATCAATCCGGTGAGCTCACCACTCAGCAGATTGATAGCAAATCATGACGTATCCGCCAGCTCAGGAGGGGCGGATAATGGCGCCGGTTCGGGCGTCCTTGATCTCGGAGGGGTTAGCTTGACCACCCACTTCACCGGGCAGGATATAGGCCAACTTGCTTGCCAGCCGCTCACCAATATCGGCCACCCGACGGGCAGGCTCCTCACCGGTCAGGTTGGCGCTGGTAGAGACCAGCGGCTTGCCAAAGGCGCGACTCAACGCCTGCACCTGAGGATGAGCCGTCACGCGTACCGCGATGGTCTCGAACTGCCCGGTCAGCCAGGCCGGCGTCGTTGTACGGGCAGGCATGATCCAGGTAAAAGGACCGGGCCAGCTGGCTTCAACCCGAGCCAGTTGCTCACCGCTAAGCTGGCTCAGATCGATGTAATCCTGCAATTGCTCTACGTCGGCAGCAATCAGGATCAACCCCTTCTCCACCGGACGCTGTTTGATGGCCAGCAGTCGCTGCACCGCAACTTCGGAGTCGGGATCACAACCCAGACCAAACACGGCCTCGGTCGCATAAGCAATCACCCCTTCCTGCTGGAGGGCGGCAACCGCCTGTTCAAATTCATTTGGCATAGGAAAAATGCGGCAGCCTGGCTGCCGCCTCGTCACTTAGTAGCAAGTTGAATCCGTATGGCGGCGACCATGGCAAAGTGACGTTTTGCTGTTGCACAGGAAAATACGACACATCCGGATCACCACCTATTCACTTACTTGAGTTGAGCCTGCAGGGCGGCATCCTTGGCCATCACCTCTTCGGCATTCTTCTGGCGTTCGGCCCGAACCTTGGCCGCCAGTTCATCATCGGCTACTGCCAGCATCTGGGCTGCCAGATAACCTGCGTTCTTGGCACCGGCTTTGCCGATCGCCACGGTCGCTACCGGTACACCACCCGGCATCTGCACGGTGGAGAGCAACGCATCCAGCCCCTTGAGCGGGCCACCATCGATGGGCACCCCGATCACAGGACGAGTCGTGATGCCGGCTACGGCACCCGCCAGATGCGCAGCCAGACCGGCAGCACAGATAAAGACCTTGCAGCCACGGGCCTCGGCATCGGTCACATACTGATGGGTCGCAGCCGGCGTGCGGTGCGCGGAGGTGACTTTGACTTCCACTGCGATATCAAATGACTTGAGCACCTCGAGGGTGGTCTGCATCACGGGGAAATCAGAATCAGAGCCCATCAATACGGCAACAAAGGGTTTATTCATGGTGGGAATTTCCTTACTCCAAGTGGGGGGTTGAAGTTCACCGAAAACGTTTCAATCCGGTTGCGGCGGCCGGATTATACCTGCTCACTTTGGTGGCCGCATTTCTTTTGCGGACAGACCCAACGCAGAGTTCCCCTCACTTTTTTTTCCACCATGATGCCCCAGCCACACGCGGGGCAAGGCATGGGGATCGGTTTGTCGTTCACCACATATTTGCAATGGGGATAGCCATCACAGGAGTAAAACTGCTTGCCGTAGCGGGAGGTACGGCTCACCAGATGACCCTTGCCGCACTCGGGGCAGAGGATCTGGGTATCATCGCTCTCCTGCAGGGATTCGATGTGCTGACAGGCCGGATACTGGGTACAACCGACAAACAGACCGTAACGCCCCTTCTTGATCGCCAGCGGCTCTCCGCAATCGGGACAGGCAGAGCCTTCGAGCACCTTTTCGATGTCACGGCCGGATGGCGTCAGGGAGCGAATGTAATCACAGGCAGGATAGGCAGAACAGCCGAGAAAGGGGCCATGTTTGCCCTGGCGGATCACCAGCTCGGCCCCGCACTGCGGGCACGGCTCGCGCTCGAAGGCATGTTCGTGGGCTGAAAAGAGGTGATGATCGATTTTTGACATGGGCCGCGCCTTGAAATCCAGATGGCCTGAATTCTACCAGCGCGGCACCGGACTGTCAGTGAATGACGCCGTCTGACTCATCAAACACCAGCTCTTCCATCTGCTGGTAGGCATTTTCACTGCCCGGTACGTTGAACAGCACCATCATGACGACCCACTTCAGGTCATCCAGCTCGATATCCGGCTTGTCCAGCTCGAGCAGGCGCTCGATACAGATCTCGCGGGTTTCGGCATTCAGCACCTGGGCCTGTTCCAGAAAGAGCAGGAAGCCGCGGCACTCGGTGCTGAGGCGTGCCAGCTCTTGCGGAGCGTAGATACGCATCGAGCCTTGCGCGCTGGCGGTGACATAGACCTCCCGCTCGCTATCGTGCAGATTGGCCAGCCGCTCCAGCCAGTCGAGCGCCTTGTCGATCTCTTCTTTATCGAAACCGGCCCGGCTCAACTCGTCGGTGAGCTCATCCTGCTCGACCATCACATCTGCATCGCTGTGGATGTAGGTCTCGAAAAGGTACATCAATACATCAAACATGATTCGCCCTCCTCGCTCTGACGTATCCACCGGCTACCGCCATCACTGCACCGGCCAGCTCCAGCTCTACCAACCTGCCCAATACCACTTCGACAGGAAGCTGGGCCCGCTCGGCAACGGTATCCACGCTCGTGGTCTCATAATCTACGTTATCCAACAAATCGGCATAAGGCAATTCGCTATTATGCGGTTGCTCAGGTTGTATGACCGGCGGATATGGCCGTGCGACCCACTCTGGCAGCTCTTCCACTATATCGGCCGCACTCAGCACAAGTTTGGCCCCCTGCTGAATTAATCTGTTGCACCCTATCGCCTGGGCATTTTGCGGGGCGCCGGGTACCGCAAACACTTCGCGCCCCTGTTCAAGCGCATAGCGAGCGGTGATCAGCGAACCACTCTGCTCGGTCGCCTCCACCACCAGAGTTCCCAGCGACAGACCACTGATAATACGGTTGCGACGAGGAAAATGTTCAGCCAGCGGTCCTTTATCCGGCGCCAGCTCGGAGATAAGCAAGCCACCACTCTCCAGAATCTGGCCTGCCAGCCCCTGGTGGCGTTTGGGGTAGAGGCAATCCAGCCCGGAACCCAACACGGCAAGGGTGATACCGCCACAAGCCAGCGCTTGCTGATGGCAAACACCATCGATACCGAGCGCAAGGCCCGAGGTGATGGCTAACCCGTATCCAACCAGCTCGCTACAAAGGCGGGAGGCATTATCTTTGCCTGCATAGGTAGGATGGCGTGTCCCCACCATTGCCAGCTGGGGTAGCGACAGCGCAGCAAGATCTCCACGACAGTAGAGCAACAGGGGGGCCGCGGGAATTTCCCGTAACAAGGGTGGATAAACCGGGTGATCTTGCGGAATAAGGAGATTGTCAGGCAAAGCGGCCCAAGCCAGGCTCTGCTCAACCACCGGCGAGGGCCAGCGCAGTTGTTTGATCTGCTCTGACGACAACCCCATACCATGCAGTTGCGCTTCATCGCTCTGGAACAGGGTCTCAATACTTCCCCCGGCCCGCTCCAACAGACGTGCAGCGGTCACCGGACCGATACCGGTGACCGCATCGAGAGTTAGCCAGAGCGCCAGACGCGCGTCGGGGTAGTTCACGTCAGAAGTGAGTGACCTGATAGCCCGCACTCACCATGTCGTTACTCTGCATGATGAGACCGTAACTCAGCTTGTCATACACCTTGAACAACATGACACGGGCAATCGCTTCAGAGGGCAGTGGTGCCTTCTTGTTACTGCTGTAAAACACCCGGTTAAAAACCGACGAGAGTTCCTTGTACTGTACATCACCATTCTTGGTGACCAGAGCAGCACCGGGCCGTCTGACATCCAGTACATCCCCGGCGACCAGTTGATCACGGCCACCCCGATTGATCAGCACCACATCAAACTTGCCACCGCCCCGGGTCTTGTTCGGCAAATCGATGATATAGCCCGGCGTGATGGCAGGGGCCGCTTTCGGTGTGAAGACGGCGGGCATGTTTTCCTGAGCCGGCAGCGGCATCACCTTGTCGCCCTGCAGCACTTCGCGCTGGTTATGAGTCAGAGTCACCTCAGTCCGATCGCCATCAAGACGCGCCACGGCCCGCACCACACCGGCAAAGATCGCCTCCTGGCCCAGCAGTTCACCGGTTTCGCGATCCTTGTAGACCACTCCGGGGTGATAAATGCCATAAACCTGCCCCGGCGTCAGGGAGCCCTGCACATAGAGGGTGTCCCCCTCCAGCATGCCGATATGCTTCTGATCCGACCCCAGCAGATAGGGCAAGGTTTTCTGCTGCTGGCTGTCAGCCAGAATATGGTCAGTTTGCAGGAAGGGGCCTATCTCGCTGATAGGCAGGGTCGGAATGGGGTTGGCTTTGTTCTCGTAACGGGTTTTCGGGCCGAGACGGATAACTTGCTTGCCCCCCTGCATCGCCTTGCCGAGCCGGGGTTCACCATTGACCCAGCTCAGATGCAGTACATCACCGGGGTAGATCCAGTGAGGATTGGCAATCTGCGGATTGATGTTCCAAAGGCGGGGCCAGAGCCAGGGTTCGGAAAGATACTTGCCGGAGATATCCCACAGGGTGTCGCCTTTTTGCACTACATAACTTTCGGGGTAACCCGCTTTCAGTCTGAGCTGATCGGCCAATGCTGCCTGACTCACGGTCACCAGCAGGCAGGCGAGGATGGTTTGCTTCAGATACATAACACTCCCTGTTACTTCTGTACGCAAAGTGTTGCTGTTTTTTGTCGGCGTAAATGACTAGAATTACGCCAATATTGACTGCATTTATACGAAACTAAAGAAAAAACTATGGCCATTCTAGATGTATTGCGTTTTCCCGATGAGCGCCTGCGCACCGTTGCAGCCCCTGTCGAGACCTTTACACCCGAGTTACAACAGATTGTAGATGATATGTTCGAAACCATGTACGCGGAGGAAGGCATTGGCCTGGCCGCGACTCAGGTCGACATTCACCAGCGCATCATAGTGATCGATGTCTCTGAAAACCGTGAAGATCCTCTGGTATTGATCAATCCGGAGGTCATCGAACAGTGCGGCAGCACCGGCATTGAAGAGGGTTGCCTCTCCGTGCCCGGCAGCCGTGCTCTGGTGCCTCGCGCCGAACAGATCAAAATCCGCGCCCTGGATCGCAACGGCAAGCCGTTCGAGCTGGAAGCCGATGATCTGCTCGCCATCTGCATCCAGCATGAGATGGATCATCTGGTCGGCAAGCTGTTTGTGGATTACTTGTCCCCGCTCAAGCGCCAGCGCATTCGCCAGAAGCTGGAAAAGATGGCCCGTGAAGATCGCAAAGTCCTCTGAGGATCTGCCCCATTGAATAAGCTGAAACTGATTTTTGCCGGTACTCCCGACTTCGCCGCCCGTCACCTGGCGGCGTTGTTGTCTTCCGACCACGAGGTCGTTGCCGTTTATACCCAGCCTGACAAGCCCGCTGGCCGTGGCCAGAAGCTCACCGCCAGCCCGGTCAAAGAGCTGGCACTGGCCCACAACCTGCCGGTTTACCAACCTGCCTCTCTGCGCAAGGAAGAGGCGCAAGCCGAACTGGCCGCCCTTGGCGCCGACCTGATGGTGGTGGTGGCCTATGGCCTGATCCTGCCCAAGGTGGTGCTCGATACCCCGCGGCTGGGCTGCATCAACGTCCATGGCTCCCTGCTACCCCGCTGGCGCGGTGCCGCACCGATCCAGCGCTCTATCTGGGCGGGCGATGCCGAAACCGGCGTCACCATCATGCAGATGGATGTGGGACTGGATACCGGCGCCACGATCCGCAAGGTAAGCTGCCCAATCGCCGCCGATGAGACCTCCGCCAGCCTCTATGACAAGCTGGCCGAGCTGGGTCCGCAGGCGCTGGTAGACACCATCAATGCCATGGCCGCCGGTGAAACCGCTGCCGAGGCGCAAGATGATACGCTGGCCAACTACGCCGAAAAGCTCTCCAAGGAAGAGGCCCGCATCGACTGGTCGATGGAGGCTGTTGCCATCGAACGCTGCATCCGCTCGTTCAACCCCTGGCCCATCAGCTGGTTTGAAGTGGCTGACCAGACCGTCAAGGTATGGCAAGCCGCAGTGGTGGATAGCGACCACGACCAACCCGCCGGCACCCTGCTCAAGGCCGACAAACAGGGGATCGATATCGCGACCGGCAAAGGGGTACTGCGCCTGCTGACCCTGCAACCGCCCGGCAAGAAGGCGATGCCCGTTTCGGATCTGCTCAACTCTCGCCGCGACTGGTTTGAACCCGGCACGCAATTGAATTGAACTGGATTGAATTGACACAAGCGGGGCCCAGGCCCCGACTTGCGCATCTAAGGTAACTCTATGAAAACACGTGCACAGGCCGCTCTCGTTATTCAACAGGTGCTGGATCAGGGTCAATCCCTCTCCGCTGTTCTGCCTGCTGCCCAGGAGAAGGTTGCACCTCGCGACCGCGCTCTCCTGCAAGAACTCTGCTACGGCACCCTGCGCTGGCTGCCCCGCCTCGATGCGGCAGTCAACGAGATGATGGACAAGCCGCTCAAAAACAAGAGCCGCATTTTCCACTACCTCATCCTGGTCGGTCTCTATCAGCTCATCTACACCCGCATTCCGGCTCACGCTGCGGTGGCCGAGACCGTCAACGCCGTCAAACTGCTCAAGGGCACCTCCCTGCGTGGCCTCATCAACGGCGTGCTGCGCAACTTCCAGCGCAGCGCCGAAGTCATTCAGCTGCGTATTGACCGTGTTCCCAGCATTCGCCTTGGTCATCCGGAGTGGCTCACCAAGCGCCTGCGTCAGGCCTATCACGATGAGTGGGAATTCATCATGGAGGCGAACAACCAGCGCCCCCCCATGTGGATCCGCAACAACAGCCAGCGCCAGAGCCGCGATGCCATGCTGGCTCGCATGGCCGAAGCCGGCATCAATGCCGTGGCCGGTGAAGAGGGCGAGGATTGCATCCTGCTGGAGCGTCCCTGCGATGTGACCAAGCTGCCCGGCTTCGAGGTCGGTGACTGCTCGGTACAGGATGGTGCAGCACAGCAGGCCGCGGCACTGCTCGACCCGCAACCGGGCGAGTGGGTGCTGGATGCCTGCGCGGCCCCCGGCGGCAAGACTGCCCACCTGCTTGAGCGTCAGCCCAAGCTGGCTGGCGTGGTTGCCGTCGATGCCGATGAAAACCGCCTCAAGCGGGTGCAGGAGAACCTGGACCGCATCGGCCTGAGCGCCAAGGTGATCCATGGCGATGCCGCAGCGCCGGAACAGTGGTGGCCGGAGGGCCAGTTCGACCGCATCCTGCTGGATGCCCCCTGCTCCGCCACCGGCGTGATCCGGCGCCACCCCGACATCAAGTGGCTGCGCCGTGATCAGGACATCCGCGAGCTGGCCGAGCTGCAGCGCCGTATTCTGAACGCCCTCTGGGGCAAGCTGAAGAGCGGCGGCACCCTGCTCTACGCCACCTGCTCCGTCCTGCCGGAAGAGAACCGCGACCAGATCCGCGCCTTCCTTGCCGCGACCAAAGATGCCAAATTGGTACCGTTGCACGAACAGGACACCCCGGACTACCCGGGTCGCCAGTTCCTGCCGGGTGAAGCCGAGATGGATGGCTTCTACTACGCCAAGCTGGTCAAGCTGTGACGCTGACATGCTTCTTCCGGGGCAATCGCCATGCAGGCGAAATGCCCCTTTACTGCCTCAACGTGAGTAGACGTTCCCTATGAAAATCATCATTTTGGGAGCCGGCCAGGTCGGCGGCACTCTGGCCGAGAACCTGGCCGGAGAGAACAACGACATCACCATCGTCGATACCGACAGTGAGCGCCTGCGCGAACTGCAGGACAAGTTTGACCTGCGGGTGGTCAACGGCCATGGCGCTCACCCCAAGGTGCTGCGCGAAGCGGGGGCTCAGGATGCCGACATGCTGGTCGCCGTCACCAACAGTGACGAGACGAACATGATCGCCTGTCAGGTGGCCTACTCCCTGTTCAACACCCCGAACAAGGTGGCGCGGATCCGTTCGCCCGCCTATCTGACCGAGCGGGATCGCCTGTTTCTGCCGGAATCGGTACCGGTGGACCACCTGATCGCGCCGGAGCAGCTGGTGACCGACTATGTGCGTCGCCTGATCGAATATCCGGGCGCCCTGCAAGTGGTTGATTTTGCAGGTGGCCGCGTCGGTCTGGTAGCGGTCAAGGCCTACTACGGTGGCCCGCTGGTAGGCAACGCCCTCTCCACCCTGCGCGAGCACATGCCCAACATCGAGACCCGGGTAGCGGCCATCTTCCGTCAGGGCCGCCCGATCCGTCCGCAAGGTACCACCATCATCGAAGCGGATGACGAGGTCTTCTTCGTCGCCGCCGCAGGCCATATCCGTGCCGTGATGTCGGAGCTGCAGCGCCTAGAGAGCCCCTACCGCCGCATTATGATCGTCGGTGGCGGCAACATCGGCGCCGGTCTCGCCCGCCAGCTGGAGAAGCGCTACAGCGTGAAGCTTATCGAGCGCAACCAGAAGCGGGCGGAGCAGCTCTCAGAACTGCTGGAGAACACCATCGTCTTCTGCGGTGATGCGGCGGATCAGGAGCTGCTGGCCGAGGAGCACATCGACCAGATCGACGTCTTCATCGCCGTGACCAACGAGGATGAGGCCAACATCATGTCGGCGCTGCTCGCCAAGAAGATGGGCGCCAAGAAGACCATGGTGCTGATCCAGCGCGGCGCCTACGTCGATCTGGTGCAGGGTGGCTCCATCGATATCGCCATCTCGCCGCAGCAGGCCACCATTTCGGCGCTGTTGACCCACGTGCGCCGGGCCGATATCGCCAACGTCTACAGCCTGCGCCGCGGCGCGGCCGAGGCGATCGAGGCCATTGCCCACGGCGACGAGAACACCTCCAAGGTGGTCGGCAAGACGGTAGGCGAGCTCAAGCTGCCGCCGGGCACCACTATCGGTGCAGTAGTGCGCGGAGATGAGGTGCTGATCGCCCACGATCGCACCAAGATCCAGCAGGATGACCACGTGGTCATGTTCCTGGTGGACAAGAAGTACATCCCGGAAGTGGAGCGGCTATTCCAGCCAAGCCCCTTCTTCCTGTAACGTCTTCATGCGCACAGGCTGTCAAACCAGACCCGGCTCAGCTCCCCCAAGGGGATGGTCCGGGTCTTTTGTTAATCAACGACCAGGTTATCGAACATGATCAAGCTGCGTCCCATTATCTTCACCCTCGGGCTGGTGCTCTCCAAGCTGGCGCTCTTCATGTGGCTGCCCACCTTGCTGGCACTGCTCACCGGGTCAGAGGGATTTGTCGAGTTTCTCAAGTCCGTGCTGATCACCCACGGCGCCGCCCTGCTCTGCCTCCACTACGGCCGCAAAGCGGAGTTTCATCTGGGGGTGCGGGAGATGTTCCTGCTCACCACCTCGGTTTGGGTGGTGGCCTGCGCCTTCGGCGCCCTGCCTTTTGTTTTCATCACCCACATCAACTTCACCGACGCCTACTTCGAGACCATGTCGGGGGTAACCACCACGGGCTCTACCGTGCTCTCCGGCCTCGACAACATGGCCCACAGCATCCTGTTGTGGCGTTCCATCCTGCAGTGGCTGGGCGGGGTTGGCTTTATCGTGATGGCAGTTGCCGTGCTGCCCTACCTCAACGTCGGCGGCATGAAGCTGTTCCAGACCGAGAGCTCGGACTGGTCGGATAAAAGCGCCCCGCGTGCCAAGACGGTCGCCAACAACATCGTCGTGGTCTATCTGGTGCTCTCCATGCTCTGCTTCATGGCCTACTGGGCCAGCGGCATGAACATGTTCGAGGCGATCAACCACGCCATGACCACCCTCAGTACCGGCGGCTACTCCACCTCCGATCAATCCATGTCCCACTTCTCCAACTCGGCCCACTGGATTGGCACCCTGTTCATGTTCCTCGGCGGCCTGCCCTTCCTGCTCTATGTGCAGAGCCTCAACCACAGGGACAACAGCCTGTTCAAGGATGCCCAGGTGCGTGGCTTCTTCTGGCTGGTCGTGTGGGTCACCGTCATCATGACCTTCTATCTGTGGGAGAGAGACCTGTTCGGCTTCTGGGATGCCCTGCGCATCAGCTGCTTCAACATCGTCTCGGTGCTCACCACCACCGGCTACGGTCTTGGTGACTTCGGCACCTGGGGACCGCTCGCCAGCATCGTCTTCATCGTGCTGCTGGCGCTGGGGGCCTGCTCCGGCTCCACTGCGGGTGGTCTCAAGATCTTCCGGGTACAGGTGGCATTTGCCCTGTTCAGAAAGCAGATGCGCCAGCTGATGCACCCCTCTGCCGTCTTCCCCCAGAAGTACAACGGCCGGACGGTCAATGACGCCATCATCCGCTCGATGATCTCCTTCGTGCTGGCCTACTTCGCCATCATTCTGGTGATAGCCGCGCTGCTGGGTGCCATCGGGCTTGACCCCCTGACGGCCATCTCCAGCTCCATCACCGCCGTTGCCAACGTCGGCCCGGGCATGGGCCCGGTGGTCGGCCCCAGCACCAACTTTGCCAGCCTGCCGGAATCGGCCAAATGGCTGCTGTCATTCGGCATGCTGCTGGGACGACTGGAGATCCTGACGGTCGCCGTGCTCTTCTTCCCCTCCTTCTGGCGCCAGTAATTCCTCACTGCCAGCAAAAAGCCGCAGCGTTCACCCGCTGCGGTTTTTTTATCTCACCATCCCCACGACTTTCGTTCGCCGCTTATCAGCCCACTCATCATCCATTGCTGATGGCCTGAACGAACTCATCAGGATGGCCAGAGCGGATCACAAGCATAAAAAAACGGACCCAAACCAGAGGTTTGGGTCCGTTTATCAGTGAACCGTCAGCGGCCACGAAGGCTGCCGAGGCTCAGCACATGGCATTAACCACGGCCAGAGCGCTTACGATCCAGCTCAGTCAGCAATTTCTTGCGGATACGGATGTTCTTAGGAGTCACTTCTACCAGTTCGTCGTTATCGATGAACTCGAGAGCCTGTTCCAGAGTCATGCGGATCGGCGGAGTCAGCACTTGAGCTTCGTCGGTACCGGAGGCACGCATGTTGGTCAGCTGCTTGCCTTTCAGGCAGTTAACAGTCAGGTCGTTGGAACGGGAGTGGATACCGATCACCTGGCCTTCGTACACTTCGGTCGCGTGACCGATGAACAGACGACCACGGTCTTGCAGACCGAACAGGGCGTAGGTCAGAGCCTTACCGGTAGCGTTGGAGATCAGCACGCCGTTCTGACGCTCACCAATGCTGCCACCCTTATGCGGACCGTAGTGGTCGAAGGTGTGGTACAGCAGACCGGTACCTGAGGTCATGGTCATGAACTCGGTCTGGAAACCGATCAGGCCACGGCTCGGGATCATGAAGTCCAGACGGACACGACCCTTGCCATCCGGAGTCATGTTGGTCATTTCGCCCTTACGCAGACCCAGTTGCTCCATCACGGAACCCTGGTGCGCTTCTTCAACGTCCACAGTTACGGTTTCGAACGGTTCTTGCAGAACGCCATCAACGGTACGCAGGATTACTTCCGGACGGGACACTGCCAGTTCGTAACCTTCGCGACGCATGTTCTCGATCAGGATGGAGAGGTGCAGCTCACCACGACCGGATACACGGAACTTGTCCGGATCATCGGTCTCTTCCACGCGCAGGGCCACGTTGTGGACCAGCTCCTGGTTCAGACGCTCCAGAATGTTACGGGAGGTCACGAACTTGCCCTCTTTACCGGCGAACGGTGAGGTGTTGACCTGGAAGGTCATGTTCACGGTCGGCTCGTCAACGGAGAGCGGCGGCAGGGCTTCAACGGCACCGTTGTCACAGATGGTGTCGGAGATTTTCAGCTCGCCCAGACCGGTGATAGCGATGATGTCACCCGCTTGCGCGTCGGTAACTTCAGTACGGGACAGACCCAGGTAACCCAGCACCTGACCGACTTTACCGTTACGGGTCTTGCCGTCAGCACCAACGATGGTGACTTGCTGGTTGGTCTTGACGCGACCACGGGTGATACGGCCGATACCGATAACGCCCACGTAGGAGTTGTAGTCCAGCTGGGAGATCTGCATCTGGAAACCACCTTCGGCATCAGCCTTCGGCGCTTCAACGTTGTCAACGATAGCCTGGAACAGCGGCTCCATGTTTTCGGACTCGACGTCCTGATCCATGGTGGCCCAACCGTTCAGTGCAGAGGCGTAAACAACTTTGAAATCCAGCTGTTCGTCAGTCGCGCCCAGGTTGTCGAACAGGTCGAATACCTGATCCATTACCCAGTCAGGACGAGCACCCGGACGGTCAACCTTGTTGATGACCACGATCGGCTTCAGACCCTGAGCGAACGCTTTCTGGGTCACGAAACGGGTTTGCGGCATCGGGCCGTCTACGGCGTCAACCAGCAGCAGCACGGAGTCAACCATGGACAGTACGCGCTCTACTTCACCACCGAAGTCGGCGTGACCCGGGGTATCAACGATGTTGATGCGGTAGTCATTCCAGCGGATCGCAGTGTTCTTGGCGAGAATGGTGATGCCACGTTCCCGTTCCAGATCATTGGAGTCCATGATCCGTTCCTGGCCTTCCGTGGAGCGGTCCAGGGTGCCGGACTGCTGCAGCAGCTTATCAACCAGAGTCGTTTTGCCGTGGTCAACGTGCGCAATAATCGCAATATTGCGTAAATTCTCTAACATTCTCGCCTCAATCACCGGGTAAAATTGGGCGCTAATTGTACTCTTGCCTTTGTGATCTGCCTAGCAGAATTGCAGTACATTCGCGCATAACAACAGATCTGGATCATAGACCTCTCTGACAAACCCTGCTTAGATGGGCGGTGACCGTATTTCGCGCACCATTACAGTGCACCAAAACGATCCACCATCGCACTAAATTGATGCAACGCGAGTCGAGACCGCCTGATTTTGGGGAGCCTCTTCAGCGAGATTGCCCTGAAATCAAGCTGTCACAAACTTGGCACGATACTGGCTTATGTGAATACGACGACGCATTCACCCAGAGAGTTTTAACACCGGAGGTTACTTAGCATGTCAGCCCAGAACGTTTTGGCCCTGATCCAGGAACACGAAGTCAAGTTTGTTGATCTGCGCTTTACCGACACCAAGGGTAAAGAGCAGCATGTATCCATCCCTGCTCACCAGGTTGATGAAGATTTCTTCGAAGACGGCAAGATGTTCGATGGTTCCTCCATCGGCGGCTGGAAGGGCATCAACGAATCCGACATGGTACTGATGCCGGACGCAGCCTCCGCCAAGCTGGACCCGTTCACCGAAGAGACCACCCTGAACATCGTTTGTGACGTGCTGGAGCCTGCCACCATGCAGGGCTACGACCGCGATCCGCGCTCCATCGCCAAACGTGCAGAAGATTTCCTGAAGTCCAGCGGCATCGCTGACACCGTGCTGTTCGGGCCGGAGCCGGAATTCTTCATGTTCGACAACATTACTTTCTCCAACACCATGGGCCACAGCTTCGTGAAAATCGAATCTGAAGAAGCCGCATGGAACTCCGGCACTGCCTATGAACATGGCAACAAGGGTCACCGTCCGTTCGTGAAAGGCGGTTACTTCCCGGTTGCACCGGTCGACTCCTCCCAGGATATCCGTGCCGCCATGTGTCTGGTGCTGGAAGAGATGGGCCAGGTCGTTGAAGCTCACCACCACGAAGTGGCTACTGCCGGTCAGAACGAAATCGCTACCCGCTTCAACACTCTTACGCTGAAAGCTGACGAAGTGCAGGTACTGAAGTACGTGATCCACAACGTGGCCCACGCCTACAACAAGACCGTGACCTTCATGCCGAAACCCATGTTCGGTGACAACGGCTCCGGCATGCACTGCCACCAGTCTCTGGCCAAGAACGGCGTCAACCTGTTCGCTGGTGACCTGTACGGCGGTCTGTCCGAGATGGCTCTGCACTACATCGGCGGTATCATCAAGCACGCCAAGGCCATCAACGCCTTCGCCAACCCGACCACCAACTCTTACAAGCGTCTGGTTCCGGGTTATGAAGCACCGGTCATGCTGGCCTACTCTGCCCGCAACCGCTCTGCCTCCATCCGTATCCCGGTGGTACCGAGCCCGAAAGCCCGTCGTATCGAAGTGCGCTTCCCGGATCCGGCTGCCAACCCGTACCTGGCCTTCGCAGCCCAGCTGATGGCCGGTCTGGACGGTATCATCAACAAGATCCATCCGGGCGATGCCATGGACAAGAACTTGTACGACCTGCCGCCAGAAGAAGCCGCAGAAGTGCCGACCGTTGCCGGTTCTCTGGACGAAGCCCTGGCCGCTCTGGATGCTGACCGCGAGTTCCTGACCCGTGGCGGCGTGTTCAGCGATGACTTCATCAACTCCTATCTGGAACTGAAACAGCAGGATGTTGACCGTGTGCGCATGACCCCGCACCCGCTGGAGTTCGAACTGTACTACTCCGTCTAAGTCTCAGCAGACTGGCCGATTAAATCAGGTCAGCTTGCTTAATCGTGACAAAACCCGCCATCTGGCGGGTTTTTTCTCTGATAGGATTAAGCAAAATACCGTCAAGGAGAGATGGATGAACAACAAGCATGGCATAGGGGTGCTCAGCCTCCTGTTGCTGACCTCGTTCGCTGCGGACGCGGCCAAGGTCTACTCCTGGGTCGATGGCAATGGCATCACCCACTACTCGGATGCGCCACCACCCGGCAAAAACGCCAAAGAGGTCGATCTGCGGGTCGCCCCGCTGCTGGGCAGCAGCGCGCCCAGATCGGTGCAGGTGGATAACTTCAACAGCCTGACTGGCGCCGATGCCAAGAAAGAGAAAGAGGCGGCCAAGCTGACCATCGAACTGCTCTCCCCGGAACAGGGCAGCACCCTGCGCGACAACACAGGCAACATCGTCTTTCAGGGCACCATCAGCCCCAAACCTCCGACCCAGTATGATGTGCGCCTGACCCTGGATGGCAAAGCCGCCCCCATCGTCAGCAACAGCCTCTCTGTCCGCGTCGAAAACGTCGATCGCGGCGCCCACGAGGCTCAGCTCGAGCTGCTCGCCAAAGACGGTACGATCCTTGCTAAATCCAGTGCAGTCACCTTTTACCTGCATAGAGCGAGCGTGACGCCGGCTCCCAAACCCACCCCCAAAGCCGACTAGGGGTGATATAGCGCACCGATGCGGGTAAACTCTATGCACCATATCGGTGCATAACAGGTGTGTAGCACCGTTTTAGGGAGAAACCTGTGCCAACCCGCTCGGACAACGCCAAAACACTCTTGGATAATTTGCTGACCGCAGTGATCCTGATGGATGAGCGGCTCTGCATCCAGTTCGTCAACCCGGCGGCTGAACAGCTGCTCTCCCTCAGTGAACGCCGGCTGATCGGCATCGAACTGCCCCATCTGCTGGAACATATCTCCCTCGATTTGCAGCGGCTCAAGCAGTGCCTCGTGTCAGGGCAAGGCTTTACCGATAGCGAAGTGACTCTGGTGGTAGAGGGAGAACCGCGACTGGTGGAGCTGAGCGCAACCCCGATGGCCGACCACGAACAGCGTCTGCTGGTGGTGGAGCTGCGCAAGATCGACCAGCAGAAGAAGATCAGTCAGGAGCAGCAGCAACATGCCCAACAGCTGGCGGCCAAGGAGCTGGTGCGCGGGCTTGCCCACGAAATCAAGAATCCCCTCGGCGGCCTGCGCGGCGCGGCCCAGTTGCTGCAAAAAGAGCTGCCGGATCCGGCCCTGCGCGAATATACCGGCATCATCATCGAACAGGCCGATCGGCTGCGGGTACTGGTCGATCGGCTACTCGGCCCCCAGCGCCCCGGCCGTCACCAGATGCACAATGTCCATTCGGTGCTGGAGCAGGTACGCCGACTGGTGGAGCTCGAACTCCCCCCCTCTGTTCGCATCGAGCGGGATTACGACCCCAGCATCCCCGAATTCGAGATGGAGCCGGATCAGCTGCAGCAGGCGTTTCTCAACATAGTGCGCAACGCGGCCGAAGCACTGGGCGATCAGACCGGGCTTATTCGTATCAAAACCCGCACTGCATTCCAGATCACCATCCACGGCCAGCGCTACCGGCTGGCGGCGGAGATCAAGATCATCGACAACGGCCCCGGTATTCCCGATGCCATTCGCGACACCCTGTTCTACCCGATGATCACCGGCAAGGAGGGGGGAACCGGGCTCGGCCTCTCCATCGCCCAGAACCTGATCGATCAGCACAAGGGGCGAATTGACTGCATCAGCTGGCCGGGTCACACCGAATTCACCATTTTTCTACCGCTTCGCAAGTAAGGGAACCCCATGACCGCCAAAGTGTGGATCGTCGATGACGACAGTTCTATCCGCTGGGTGCTGGAGCGCACTCTCGGCAGCGAAGGCTTCAACTGCGAGAGCTTTGCCGATGGCGAAGCCCTGCTGCACGCCCTTGAGCTGCGCTCGCCCGATGTGATCCTCTCCGATATCCGGATGCCCGGCATCGATGGTTTGAGCCTGCTGGAGCAGATCCACCGCCGTCAGGCCGATCTGCCCATCATCATCATGACCGCCCACTCGGATCTCGACAGCGCGGTCAACGCCTACCAGCGCGGCGCCTTCGAGTACCTGCCCAAACCGTTCGACATCGACGAAGCCGTGACCCTGGTGCGCCGCGCCGAGAATCATCTCAAGGAACAGCGCACCAAGCGCAAGTCTCGCCAGCAAGAAGCCACCGCCACTCCCGAAATCATCGGTGAGGCACCGGCGATGCAGGAGGTGTTTCGCGCCATCGGTCGCCTGTCACGCTCCAGCATCTCGGTATTGATCAACGGCCAGAGCGGCACCGGCAAGGAGCTGGTCGCCCACGCCCTGCACAAGCACAGCCCGCGCGCCCACAAGAACTTCATCGCCCTCAACATGGCGGCTATCCCGAAAGATCTCATCGAATCGGAGCTGTTCGGTCACGAGAAGGGGGCCTTCACCGGCGCCAACAACATCCGCCATGGCCGCTTCGAGCAGGCCGACGGCGGCACCCTGTTTCTCGACGAGATCGGCGACATGCCGCTGGATGTGCAGACCCGGCTGCTGCGGGTCTTGGCCGATGGCCAGTTCTATCGAGTCGGCGGCCACCAGCCGGTGCAGGTGGATGTACGGATCATCGCCGCCACCCACCAGAATCTGGAGAAACGGGTCGCCGATGGCGAGTTTCGCGAGGATCTGTTCCACCGCCTCAACGTCATCCGAATCCACATCCCCGCCCTCAAGGAACGTCGTGAGGATATCCCCCAGCTGGCTCGTCACTTCCTGCTGCGCGCAGCCAAAGAGCTGAACGTCGAGGCCAAGAGCCTGCACCCGGATACCCAGGCCTATATCAGCCGCCTGCCCTGGCCGGGCAACGTGCGCCAGCTTGAGAACGTCTGCCGCTGGCTTACCGTGATGGCCTCGGGGCAGGAGGTTCTGGTGGGCGATCTGCCTGCCGAGCTGCTCACCCCCATCACCCACAACGCCGAACCGGGTCAACCGGCGTTGCCCGGTTGCTGGCAGCAACAGTTGCAGGAGTGGGTGGCCAGCAAGCTGGCGCTGGGAGAGACAGACATCCTGGCCGATGCCATGCCCCAGTTCGAGCGGATCATGCTGGAGACGGCGCTGGAACACACCCACGGCCACAAGCAGGAGGCAGCCCGCCTGCTCGGTTGGGGCCGCAACACCCTGACCCGCAAGCTGAAGGAACTCGATCTCTCCTGAGTCCCGGGGAAAAACGATTCCCATCACGCCCTGACAAATCACCGCCCGCCAGAACCCCGTTTAACCATAAACGGGGTATCTTTTTTGAAAGCCCCGCCTAGAATGGCAGGCTTTCAAACCTGACTCGACGAGGGCGCCCCCATGATTGACAGATCTCTCCCCCTGACCGACCTGCACCGCCATCTGGACGGCAACATCCGCCCGCAAACCATCCTCGAGCTGGGTCGCCAACACAATATCCAGCTGCCCGCCTTCGAACTGGAAGCGCTGCGCCCCCACGTACAGATCGTCGAAAACGAGCCGAGTCTGGTTGCCTTCCTGAAGAAGCTGGACTGGGGTGTTGCCGTGCTGGCTGACTATGATGCCTGCCGCCGGGTCGCCTACGAGAACGTGGAAGATCTGCTGCACGCCTGTATCGACTATGCCGAACTGCGTTTCAGTCCGGCCTATATGGCGATGGCCCATAAGCTGCACCCGCAAGGCGTGGTTGAAGCCATCATCGACGGCGTGGCCGCAGGCAGCCGCGACTTCGGTATCAAGACCAACCTGATCGGCATCATGAGCCGCACCTTCGGCACCGAGCAGTGCAATCAGGAGCTGGCCGCCTGCTTGGCTCACCGCGACAAGCTGGTCGCCATCGATCTGGCCGGTGACGAGCTGGGCTTCCCGGGCGAACTCTTTGTCGACCACTTCCGCAAGGTGCGCGATGCAGGCATGCGCGTCACCGTACACGCCGGTGAAGCCGCTGGCCCCGAGAGCATGTGGCAGGCCATTCGCGAGCTGGGCGCCGAGCGTATCGGCCACGGCGTCAAAGCGATTCAGGATCAAGCCCTGATGGCCTATTTGGCCGAACACCGCATCGGCATCGAATCCTGCCTCACCTCCAACGTCCAGACCACCACGGTAGCGAGCCTGACCGAGCACCCGATCCGCCAGTTCCTGGCCGCCGGCGTGCTGGCCTGCCTCAACACCGATGACCCGGCGGTGGAAGGGATCGACCTGCCGCACGAATATGAGGTGGCTGCCCCGGCCGCGGGTATGACCGCCAGCGAAATCCGCACTGCCCAGCAGAACGGCCTGACCCTGGCCTTCCTGAGCGATAGCGAGAAAGCCGAACTGAGCACCCGCGCAGCCAGCCGCTGATCCACACCTGCACTGCAAATAAAAACGGCCCACTTCGGTGGGCCGTTTGCTTTGCGGATTTCAGATGATAGGTAAGCACTGGGCAAGCAGGCAGATAGCAAAAGGCCCAAACCGGGTTTGGACCTTGGCTGATGACGGTGCAGGTAAAAACTACTCCTGCTCCTTGTCACGCTCCAGTGCCCGCTCCACCAGCGGCTCGGGCAGGCTCTTGGTCACCTCCACCCCCAGCTCGCGGAAACGCTCGACCTGCGCAATCAGGTTGCCACGGCCGTTAACCAGCCGTCCCATTGCCTTGTCGTAGCTCTCCTGCGCCTTGTGCAGGCTGCCGCCCATCTGCTGCATCTCCTCGACAAACAGCCGCAGCTTTTCGTAGAGGCGACCGGCCCGCTCGGCAATCTGGCGGGCATTCTGGTTTTGCCGCTCGTAACGCCACAGGTTCTCGATGGTACGCAGCGCTACCATCAGGTTGGTGGGGCTCACCAACAGGATGTTGTTGTCGAGACCGTAACGCACCAGCGAGGGATCGGCCTCCATCGCGGTGAGGAAGGCGGGCTCCACCGCCACGAACATCAGCACATAGTCGAGGGTGCGCACTCCGGGCAGCTGCTGGTAATCCTTGCGGCCCAGCTCGCGGATATGGTTGCGCACCGAGGCGACGTGCTCTTTCAGCGCCACCGCCTTCTCCAGCTCGTCATCGGCGTTGTACCAGCGCTCGTAGGCGGTCAGCGACACCTTGGCGTCGATGATGATGTCCTTCTCCTGCGGCAGGTGGACAATCACGTCGGGCTGGTAGCGCTTGCCCTTCTCCACCTCGATATTGACCTGGGTGTGGTACTCGTGGCCCTCGCGCAGGCCGCATTCGCTGAGGATCCGCGCCAACACCACTTCCCCCCAATTGCCCTGTTGCTTGCTGTCGCCCTTGAGGGCGCGGGTCAGCGCCGCCGCCTCTTCGGTCATGCGGGCGTTGAGCTCGGCGAGACGCTCCAGCTCGAACTTGAGGCTATGGCGCTGGGCCGTCTCCTGAGCGTGGGTCTCACCTACCTGACGGCGAAAGCCCTCGAGCTGCTCTTTGAGCGGTGTGAGCAGCAGATCGAGGCTATTCTGGTTCAATTCGCGGAAGTTGCCGGAGTTTTGCTCGAAGATCCGGTTGGCGAGATTCTCGAACTGCTGGATTAGGCGCTGCTCCGTCTCCTGTTGCAGTTGCAGCTTCTCGGCGGCAGCCAGCCGCTCGCTGCGCAGGGTCGCTTCCGCATCCTTGAGTCGGGCGGTGAGTTTGATGAGCAGGGTCTGCTGCTGATCCAGCTTCTGCTGGCCCTGCATGCGCTCATCCTGCAACTCGTCGAAGCGATCCTGCAACGCTTGATGCCGCTCCTGCGCCAGCAGCAGCTCCTGAGCCTGCGCCGTGGCGGCCCGTCGCCCGATCAGCCAGCCAAGCCCGAGGGCCAGCACGGCGGCAGGCAACAAGATCCCCCAGAGTCCGGGGTCAATCATTTGCGGCTCCGCTGGCGCAGGAAGAGTTCGAGATAGCGGTTAACCAGGATCCAGATCACCACGTAGATGAGGTAGGCGGCCAGCACCACCCACTTGTGGGTGTTGACGCCGGTATCGAGCTCGGCGAACTCGATATCCTTGATGCGGCAGTAGGCCCACATCAGCAGGGGAAAGACATAGAGCAGGGACGCACGCCAGAGAAATAGCCACATATGTTTCATTCAACCACGTAAAAAGACCCGCCTAGCTTACACAAGGGCAACTGCGCTTGCGATCCTGACGGCCGCTATTCTCTGGCCTGCTTCCCGAAACTTCGATAAAATTAACCCCTAATAGGTATCAGGGGCGAGCATGACTCACTATTTCCTCCGTTGGCTGACACAAGGTTGGCAAGCTTCCCGCAAGCCCGCCGTGGTTTGCCATGAAGCGCGCCCGCCATGGGCCATCGAGGAGTCCCAGTACCTCTCCCTCTGCACCCGCTGTGGCGAGTGTTTCAAAGCCTGCCCGCGCGGTCTGCTCAAACCGGCCACCCAAGAGGAGTATGAGGGGAGCCCGATTGCCGGCACCCCGGTGCTCGATCTCGCCTGCGGCCAGTGCAGCTACTGCGGCAGCTGCGCCAGAGCCTGTCCCACCGGCGCCCTCGACCTGCAACTGGGCCGTCAGGTGCAGACCCGGGTGCAGATTGAAGAGAGTTGTCAGGCACGGCAGGGCTTCTACTGCCTGCTCTGTGAAGATGCCTGCCCGCAACAGGCGATCAAGGCCACGGCCGATGGCATCAACGTCAATATGGATGCCTGCAATGGCTGCGGTGCCTGTGGCCTCGCCTGCCTGCACGGCGCCATTACCCTGATCCGCCAGCCAGGCAGTCGTTAAAAACCACTTGCGTACAAAAGCAAAAGGGGCCATCAGGCCCCTTTCACATCTTGTTCGTTATCCCGCGCCCCGTCAGGCCATGGTCACAATAGTCTCTTGCTCGATACCCAGCAGGTGGCAGAGACGGTTGGGATCGCGCACCGCATCAGCCAAGGTGTACTCGCCCAGCACTTCGAGAAAGGCGTTCATGGCGCGGCGCAGAATGCCCTGAATGCGACAACCACCGGAGAGACGGCAGTTCTCGCGCTTGCAATCGACCGGACAGAGCACATGCTCCATGTCCATCACCACATCCCGCAGGTTGATGGAGACTGCAGAGCGACCGAGGCGGATGCCACCGTGCTTGCCGCGTACCGTCTCAATGTACCCCTTGATGCCAAGCTGGTGCACAATTTTGACCACGTGGTTGCGAGAGATGCCGAAGGTATCGGCCACTTCGGTAATGGTCGACAGACGATCCCCCGGCTGAACCGCCAGGAAGGTCAGGGTACGCAGGGCGTAGTCGGTAAATCGTGTCAGTTGCATGGTCGCACTTGCCTCTTACTACAAGCCAGGAATCAGGACGACAACGTTGAGCTAAGAGGCAGGAGACAACCGGTTTGCCTCTGTTTGCCAATTGGTTCGCCAGAGGGGGCCTGTCTCTTAATCTGAGTTGCGGAGTGACAGGTTAAGAGCAGCACAACCGGGTGTCGATGAAGATGCACATAAATCGACACTTTCTTTGATTGATCGCAAACTTGCCGGGTTAGCCCGGCGTTTACCCGCTTTATGGCGGGTAAATCTCCCGAATAGTCTCCTTCACCAAGCCCCTTCGACCAGCAGCCATATGGCCCGCGAACCGCCCCTGAATCGACCGCCAGCAAGGTGGTTCAGTGGGGTTGTTTCAGCCAGTTTTTCAGGGCAACCGAGGGGATGGAGCTCTCGGAGGCGACGGCAAACGCGCCCCAGTCCACCGCGCACTGCAACGCATCCTTGATGGCCATGCCCCGCGCCAGACCGTGGATCAGGCCACCGGCGAAGGCATCCCCCGCCCCCGTGGTATCGACCACCGAGACCGGCCGGGCGGCAACCCGGATCTGCTCGTCGCCATGGATGGCCACCGCGCCCGCCTTTCCTTCGGTCAACACCAGCCATTCGAGCTGCTCCCCCGCCAGCTGGCGGGCATGTTGCCAGGGGTCGCTCACCTCGCCGAGATCGGAGCGGGAGGCCACCAGCACATGACAGGGGCGGCGCGCTTGGCCGCCCTTGGGATACTGGGCCACCACGAAGCTCTTGCCGAGCATCTGGCGCATGTAGCTGATGATGGCGGTGCCGGGATAGTTCACATAGAGGCAGTCGATCCCCTCCAGCGGCAGATCGCCGGGCAGGTCGGGACGCCGCGGGCGGCGCAGTATGGTGCGCTCGCCGGTGGAGTCCACCAGGATCAGCAGCTCGCCGGTCTCGCCGCCAAAGCGCTCCACATGGCTGCAATCCAGCCCGTAACCGGCCGCCTGCTCCAGCAGCCAGTCGCCGGTCTCGTCCAGCCCGATACGGGAAGCAATGGTCACCTCGTGGCCCGCCCACACCAGCCCTATGCCGGTATTGGCGGCACCACCTCCCAGCCTGCGCCCCTGATCCACATATTGCAGCCGGGCCCCCGCCACCAGAGGTTCGGAGAGGGAGAGCACATGATCACAGTTGAGATTGGCAAGCAGCAGAATGCGGGACATAGAGACCTCGGACGATGGAGATAGCCCAAAAGAGACAGGCTGAACCCCGAGTAGAGCCCAGCCTGACAGAAGAGACAACCGGCAGGGATCGGGAATCCGACCGGGATCAATAGATGGGCAGTTCCACCCCGGCCAGCAGCTCGTCGATGCGCGCCTGACTCGGCTGCTGCATCACACTCTGGATCACCTCCTTGGTGAGATGGGGCGAGAAGGAGCTGATAAAGTCATACATATAGTTCTGCAGCAGGATGCTCTTGCTGAAACAGATCTGCGCCGGGCAGGGCTTGAACAGATGCTCCAGATTGATGGAGACCAGCCCGGGGCTGTCGGTGTCGTTGGCCACCAGCGAGGAGATGATGCCGATGCCAAACCCCAGCTCCACGTAGCGCTTGATCACCCCGGCGTCCATCACCGTCATGTAGTAGCTCGGGGTGAGACCGGCGGCATGGAATACCTCGTCCTGCACCTGACGACCAGTGGCGCCACTCTCGTAGCTGAGGATGGGGTAGTGGCAGAGCTGCTCCAGCGTCGGCTTCTTCACCTTGGCCAGCGGGTGATCCTGCGGTACCACCAGCGAGAGAGTCCAGAGGTAGGCGGGCAGCGCGATCAGCTCCTTGTCGAAGCCAATCTCGTGGGCAACGATGGAAAAATCGGAGTAACCCTTGCTGATCTGCTCCTTGCTCGCCGACATCACCGGATGGAGGTGGAACGAGATCTTGGGATACTTCTTGGTGAAGTAGGTGACCGACTTGGGCAGCAGATAGCGGGCGATGGTGTGGGTCGTGTGAATATTGAGAGTGCCCACGGTCGGATCCAGATACTCGCGGGAGATCGCCTTGATCTTGCTCTCGATATTGAGCATCGCCTCGGCACACTTGATGATCTCCTCACCCACCGGGGTGATGCGGTGCAGATGCTTGCCACGGCGCTCGAAGATCCGCACTCCCAGCTCGCTCTCCAGCAGGCCGATCTGCTTGCTGACCCCAGGCTGGCTGGTATAGAGCGCATCGGATGCCACCGAGACGTTGAGGTTGTGGTCCCGGATCGCGATCAAGTACTTCAATTGCTGTAGTTTCAAGGCTTCACCCTCTCAAGCTGGTGCGGCGATCACGCCAGACAAACAGGCCGCCACAAAGGGCGGCCAGTGTATCACCCGATCCCGACATCGCAGCGCTTGATCCTTCATTTTGCTACAAAATCTAGCACCCGAAGGGGGTCGCTGACAAACCGGGCTCAGGCCGCGCCAGCCCGCAGCGGCAGGATCCCCAAAAACTGCAGCAACCACTGCATCATGGTGGTCGAATCCACCTCCCCCTCCAGCGAGGAGAGGCTGCTCTGGTAACGCTCGTCGGGCAGCAGGCCACGGCGCCGTTCGATCAGCGCCCGGTTGTACTCCACCGAGAACTCCGGGTGCCCCTGAATGGCGACGATGTGATCCCCCTGCAAAAACATGAAGTTGGGACAAAAATCGTTGCCCGCCAGTCGGGTTGCCCCCGGCGGCAGCAGGGCCACCTGATCCTGATGGCTGGCCAGAATGCGGATCTGATCCCGCGCCGGTGCCATCCAGGGCTCATCTGCCAACATGGGATGTACCGACACTCCCAGTCCCCACCCCTTGGTAGACTTCACCACCTCGCCGCCCAGCGCCTGGGCGATCACCTGATGACCGAAGCAGACACCGGCCAGCTTGACGTCGGCATCGTGCGCCTGACGGATCCACGCCCGCAGTGCCTGAATCCAGGGGATATCGCTATAGGCGTCGTGGCGCGAGCCTGTGATGAGCCAGGCATCGCACTCGTGCAGATCCTCCGGCAATTCCCCATCAAGAGCCGACCAGACCCGAAATTCCAGTTCGGGGGCCAGGGCCGCAAAGCCCCTGATAAACATCTCGGAGTAAACGGGGCCAAAACGATCCGCCAGATCGGGATCGAGCCGGTCACAATCGAGAATTCCCAATCGCATCTGTTGTTCCTTTACAGAGTTCGCCCCCGCCAATCATTGACCGGCGGGGGCAAGAGGTTAGGCCATGAACACGCGCCAGCGCGTCACTTCATGGTCGGCATGGAGAACTCGGCACCACTGCGTAGGCTCTGGGGCCAGCGCGCCGTCACCGTCTTCATCCGGGTATAAAAGCGAACCCCGTCCGGCCCGTGCATGTTGAGCGGCCCGAAAATGGAGCGCTTCCAGCCGCCAAAGCTGTGAAACGCCATCGGCACCGGAATGGGAACGTTCACCCCTACCATACCGACCTGCACCCGCGCCGTGAAGTCCCGCGCGGTGTCGCCGTCGCAGGTAAAGATGGCGGTACCGTTACCGTACTCGTGCTCGTTGATGAGCCGCAGCGCCGTCTCGTAGTCCGGCACCCGTACGATGGAGAGCACAGGGCCGAAGATCTCCTCGCGGTAGATGCGCATCTCGGGGGTCACCTCGTCAAACAGGCAGCCCCCAATAAAGTAACCCTCGTCGTGGGTCAGCGTTCGGCCATCGACCCGCAGCACAGCCCCCTCGGTCACCCCCTGATCCACGTAGCCACGCACCTTGGCCAGATGCTCCTTGCTGATGAGCGGCCCCATTTCGTTCTCCGGGCTCTGGCCCAGCCCCGGGCCCACCCGCAGTTTTTCCACCAGTGGCGTCAGCTTGGCCACCAAGGCATCGGCGGTCTCGTCACCCACCACCACGGCTACCGAGATCGCCATGCAGCGCTCGCCCGCCGCCCCATAAGCAGCCCCCATCAGGGCGGAGACCGCCTGATCGAGATCCGCATCCGGCATCACCACCATGTGGTTCTTGGCACCGCCCAGCGCCTGCACCCGTTTGCCGTGGGCCGAGGCGGTGGCATAGATGTACTGGGCGATGGGGGTGGAACCGACAAACGACACGGCTCCGACCCGTGGATCAGTCAGCAACACGTCCACCACCTCCTTGTCACCGTTCACCACGTTGAGCACGCCATCCGGCAGACCGGCCTCCTTGAGCAGCTCGGCCATCCGCAACGAGAGGGAGGGATCCTTCTCGGAGGGCTTGAGAATGAAGGTGTTGCCGCAGGCGATGGCGACCGGGAACATCCAGAGCGGCACCATGGCCGGGAAGTTGAACGGGGTGATACCGGCGCAGACCCCCACCGGCTGCATCATGGAGTAGCTGTCTACCCCGCGCCCGACGTTGAGGGAGTGCTCCCCCTTGAGCAGATGGGGAATGCCGCAGGCAAACTCCACCACCTCCAGCCCGCGGGTCAGCTCACCCTGCGCATCGGAGAAGACCTTGCCATGCTCGCGACTGATGAGCTGGGCAAGCTCGTCCCTGTGCTGCTCCATCAACTCCTTGAAGCGGAAAAAGACCCGGGCCCGCACCAGCGGCGGGGTTTGTGACCAGTCGGCAAAGGCGCGCTCGGCGATGGCGATCGCCTCCTGACACTCGGCGGCGCTGGACAGCCCCACACTCCCCTGCTGCTTGCCACAAGCGGGATTGAAGATGGCCCCCTGGCGCTCACTGCGACTCTCCTGCAGCTGGCCGTTGATGAAGTTGCTGACCCTGTATGTCATGTATCCTCCGTGATAACTGATGCAGTAAATGCGCTGAGCAAATCAACGCAAGGCCCCGCCAGTGCGGGGCCATCAAATGGGTTAGGGTTGTGCCTGCAGGGCATCCTGCAGCAGGGTGAAGAGATCGTCGATCTGGCTGCGCTCGATGATGAGGGGCGGCGACAGGGCGATGATGTCGCCGGTCACCCGGATCAGAGCCCCCTTCTCGAAGCAGCGCACAAACACCTCATAGGCGCGCTTGCCCGGTGCATCCGGCATGGACTCCAGCTCGATACCCGCCACCAGCCCGTAGTTGCGCACATCCTTCACATGCTTGCAGCCCTTCAGCGAATGGGCCGCCTCCTCCCAGTAGCCCGCCAAATCGGCAGCGCGGCTGAGCAGGTTCTCGTTGCGATAGATTTCGAGGGTCGCGAGCCCCGCAGCCGCAGCCACAGGATGACCGGAGTAGGTGTAGCCGTGGAACAGCTCGATAGCCCCCTTTCCTGCCGCTATCATGTCGTCATAAATGTGCTTCTGCACCAGTACCGCGCCCATGGGGATGGCGCCGTTGGTCAGCCCCTTGGCGCAGGTGATCATGTCGGGGATGACATCGAACTCCTGCGCGGCGAAGGGGGAACCGAGGCGGCCGAAACCGGTGATCACCTCGTCAAAAATCAGCAGGATGCCGTGTTTGGTGCAGATCTCCCGCAGCCGCTTGAGGTAGCCTTTGGGGGGCATCAGCACACCGGTACTGCCAGCGATGGGCTCGACGATCACCGCCGCGATATTGCTGGCATCGTGCAGGAAGACGATCTTCTCCAGCTCGTCGGCCAGCGCTACATCCTCCTCGGGCAGCCCTTTGGTGAAGGCATTCTTGGCGATGTTGAGGGTATGGGGCAGATGATCCACCCCGGTCAGTAAGGAGCCGAACCACTTGCGGTTACCGGGGATCCCCCCCACCGAGATGCCGCCAAAGCCGACCCCGTGATAGCCACGCTCGCGGCCAATCAGCCGGGTGCGGGTGCCCTGACCGCGAGCTCGCTGCCAGGCCAGCGCGATTTTCAGCGCGGTATCGACCGACTCGGAACCCGAGTTGGTGTAGAAGACGTGACCAAAGCCCTTGGGGGCGATCTCCACCAGCCGGTTGGCCAGCTCAAACGGCAGGGGGTGGCCCATCTGGAAAGTGGGGGCAAAATCGAGGTGGGAAATCTGCTGGGAGACCGCCTCGGCAATCTCGCGCCGACCATGGCCCGCGTTGCAACACCAGAGTCCGGCTGTGCCATCCAGTATCTTGCGGCCATCCTCTGAGTGATAATACATCCCCTCTGCCGACTTCAGGATGCGCGGCGCCGCCTTGAACTGCTGGTTGGCGGTGAACGGCATCCAGAAGGCGGACATGTCGGAGGGCGTATTGATGTCGCTGATCGGTTTCATGGTCACCTCATCCTTAAGGTGTTTAGCAACTGTCGGCCAATGCCTATTAAATTAAACACCTGAATCCATAAAAAAGGGCCCGTTATCGCCCTGTCTGGTGCCACCCCTAGCTAGACGCATCAGCAGGGTGGTATAAGATATTTAACACAATTTTAATAATAGTAAACAGTCAAGGAGTGTCTATAGATGGATATCGGTCACCGCCTCAAGGCGGTTCGCACCAAGGCAGCCCTCTCCCAGCGCGAGCTGGCCAAGCGTTCCGGTGTGACCAACGGATTTATCTCCCAGATCGAGAAAAATCAGGTGAGCCCCTCTGTCGCCTCCCTGCGCAAGGTGCTGGAAGGGATCCCCATGTCGCTAGCCAGCTTCTTCACCGAAGAGACTGAAATGGGCACCGAAGTGATCTTCCGCGCCGCCGATATGCCGGATCTCGGCACGCATCCCATCAGCTACCGGCTGGTCGGGCACAGCCGCGCCAACCGCGCCATCGGCATGTTGCAGGAGGTGCTGCCACCTGGCGCCGACACCGGCGACGACATGCTGAGCCACGAGGGTGAAGAGTGCGGCATCGTCATCAAGGGCGAGGTTGAAGTGACCGTGGGCGAGCAGATCTACCTGCTGGGCGCCGGGGATGGCTACTACTTCGACAGCCGCACCCCCCACCGTTTTCGCAATAGTGGCGAACAGGAGTGCGTGCTGATCTCGGCCAACACCCCCGCCAGTTTCTGACATTCAGACGCGCATCGGCAGGGGGGCAATGTTTAATGAATTGTTACAAGGTGGATTTACAAGCGGCAGGATGTTTAGCATATTGATACGCGGAAACTGACTTTTGCCGGTTCAAGGAGTGAACATGAGTGACCTGACCCTGGCCCAGTGGCAACACAAGGCCTCCCATCTGACCCTGCCCTCGCAAGCCTTTATCAACGGCAGCTATCGGGATGCCGTCAATGGCGCCACCTTCGATTGCATCAACCCGGCCAACGGCAAGCTGCTGACCAAGGTGGCAGCCTGCGATGCCGCCGATGCCGAGTTGGCGGTACAGGCCGCTCGTGATGCCTTCAACGACAAGCGTTGGAGCGGCCTGCCGCCGAAACAGCGCAAACAGATCATGCAGCGCTTCGCCGAGCTGATGCGCCTCAACAAGGTGGAGCTGGCGCTGCTGGAGTCGCTGGATATGGGCAAACCCATCGGCGACGCTATGGGCTATGACGCCCCCGCCGCCGCCAACTGCATCGCCTGGAACGCCGAAGCGATCGACAAGATCTACGATCAGGTCGCCCCGGTGGAGGAGTCAGCACTGGCGCTGGTGACCCGCGAAGCGCTCGGGGTGGTTGCCGCCATCGTGCCATGGAACTTCCCGCTGGTGATGGCCTGCTGGAAGCTGGGCCCGGCGCTCGCTACCGGCAACTCGGTCATTCTCAAGCCTTCCGAAAAATCGCCCCTGACCGCCCTGCGTATCGCCGGTCTGGCCAAGGAGGCGGGTATTCCGGACGGCGTGTTCAACGTGCTGCCGGGCTTTGGTCATACCGTGGGCGAGGCGCTGGCCATGCATATGGATGTGGACTGCATCACCTTCACCGGCTCCACCAAGATCGGCAAACATCTGGTGGAGTGCTCCGGCAAGTCCAACCTCAAGCGCGCCTTTATGGAGTGCGGCGGCAAGAGCCCCAACATAATACTGGCGGATGCGCCGGATCTGGACGCCGCGGCCAAGAGCGCCGCTGGCGCCATCTTCTACAACCAGGGTGAGGTGTGTACCGCCGCCTCCCGCCTGCTGGTGCAAAACAGCATCAAGCCGCAATTTATGGAGCGACTGCTGGCCCATGCCCGCGAGTGGATCTCGGCCAACCCGCTCGACCCTGCGACCCGCATCGGCGCCATGGTGGATCACATCCAGATGGAGCAGGTGCTGCGCTATATCGAGATTGGCAAGCAGGAGGGGGCCAAGCTGCTGCTGGGCGGCAACCGCACCAATATGGAGAGTGGCGGCTTCTATATCGAACCCACCATCTTCGACGACGTGACCCCGCAGATGCGCATCTTCCGCGAGGAGATCTTCGGCCCTGTGCTGGCGGTGACCGGCTTCGATACGCTGGAAGAGGCCATTGCGCTGGGCAACGACACCGACTATGGGCTGGCGGCGGCGATCTGGACGGCGGATCTCAACAAGGCGGTGAAAGGCTCGCGCGCCCTGCGCGCCGGTACCGTGTTCGTCAACAACTGGGACGGTGGTGACATGACCATGCCATTTGGCGGCTTCAAACAGTCCGGTAACGGTCGCGACAAGTCACTTCATGCGCTGGAGAAGTACACCGAGCTGAAAAGCACCTGGATTCAGCTGGATTAACACGACAAAGCAGCACTATCGGATCAAAAAGGGGGAGAAATCCCCCTTTTGCATTTTTGGCCTTCCATCACCGGGCTCAATCCTTATAATGATAAAAAAGCCAACATGTTAAATATAAAGACAAAAATGCTATTTTTTCTGGGAAGCGTACTTTTTCTGGTGATCGGTTTGCCCCTGCTGTTCTTCGTGCTGGGGCACGGCGAGGCCTACGTGACCTGGGGCCCCTGGATCTCCGCCATCGCCCTGATGTTGTGGCTGTTGATGGACGTCGACAAGATCCGCCGCGGTAAAGGCTGACCGGCCAGCCACACTCCTCCTATCCCTCAAACTTCGTTTATTCGCTTCTTTCCCCGCAAAAGGATCGCTACACTGATTTTTTGCGATGTTTTCCCGCATCCAACGCTTCAGTAAAGGTCATCCGCATGCCGCAACAGATCCAGCGTCAGGGCGTCATCTACGCCCTGTGCGCCTATACCCTTTGGGGCATAGCCCCCATCTATTTCAAGACCATCTCTGCCGTTCCGGCCGCCGAGATCCTGACCCACCGGATGATCTGGTCCTGCGTGCTGCTGATGGTACTGACCCTGGCAGGCCGTCAGTGGCACAAGGTGCAGGCGGTGCTGCGCCAGCCAAAAGTGTTGCTCACCCTAGCGTTTACCTCGGTTACCGTCGGCGGCAACTGGCTGCTGTTCATCTGGGCCATCAACAACGGTCACATGCTGGATGCCAGCCTCGGCTACTACATCAACCCGCTGTTCAACGTACTGTTGGGAATGGTGTTTCTGAGCGAGAAGCTGCGCCGCCTGCAGTGGTGGGCGGTGGCGCTGGCCTTTGCCGGGGTGGCGATCCAGCTTATCGCCTTTGGCTCCTTGCCCTGGATTGCGCTGGTGCTGGCGTCGAGTTTCGCTATCTATGGGCTGGTGCGCAAAAAACTGGCCCTCGATGCCCTCACCGGTCTGCTGATCGAAACCATGATCATGCTGCCGCCAGCGGCCATCTATCTGTGGGGCTTTGCCGACAGCCCCACCAGCCATCTCACCCAGAACGATTGGCACCTCAACCTGCTGCTGATCGCCGCAGGCGCCGTCACCACGGCCCCCCTGCTCTGCTTCACTGCCGCCGCGACCAGGCTCAAGCTCTCCACCCTAGGCTTCTTCCAGTACATAGGCCCCAGCCTGATGTTCATCCTCGCGGTCACCCTCTATGGGGAAGCGCTGGCGATGGACAAACTGCTCACCTTTGCCTGCATCTGGAGTGCGCTGGTACTGTTCAGTCTGGATGGGCTGCGCAGCGGCAAAGCCGCGCCAAGCCGAACCTGACACCGCCTCACCACCATCGACCCCGGCTCATCCGCCGGGGTTCTTTTTCATGGCACCAGCGGTTTTCAGACTGCGACTTCCCCTTCTCCAGGCCGACTCGCCATCAACAGACCACACCCGAGTCTCACTATCCCGCCAGAGAGCTATGCTATCCATGAACGGAGCCGAATGGAGGCAACATGCTCAAGCACATTCACGACAGATCCCTGCTTTTTGGTCAGGTTCTGGAGATCATGGTCATTATCACACTGATCTCCATCAGCTTTTTTGGGCTTTACTCGGTCCGGAGCGCAGCCGATCAGATGGGACAGGGGAAGGATGTGGTAGCCGATATTCTGCCGCCGCCTCTCTACCTTATCGAATCCCAGTTGCAGGTCTACACACTGCTCCATGCCAAACCGGAGGAGCGGGAGGCCCTGCTGCAAACCCTCGCCCGACTGCAGCAAGAGTTCGAGAGCCGTAACCGCTTCTGGCAAGAGAGCAGCCTGAACGAGCCCCTCAGGGAGCTGCTGCTGGGGGAGCAAAAAGTGCAGGGGGAGCTGTTCTGGCAGTTGCTCAACGACAAGTTTGTCCCCGCCATCAAGGTGGGGGACCTGGCGCAGGCGGGAGCGATCGCGGCGCGCCTGCACACCCTCTATAACGCCCACCGGCTAGGGGTGGACGCCACCGTCATCCGCGGTAACCAGTATGCCGCCGAGCAAATGGCCCATCTCGCCAACACCACCCGACTCTGCTACGGCCTGCTGTTGTGCGCTGCACTGCTGGGGGCCGGGCTCATCTTCTGGCTGGGACGCCCCACCCAACAGCGACTGCTGGCCGCAGGCAAGGCCACCGCCGCCATCGCCGAAGGGGAGTTGAACCGCCCCATGCCGGAGCCGGGCCTCGACGCCATCGGCGAGCTGATCCGCCAGATCGGGGCCATGCGTGACCAGCTGGCAACCCTGGTGGAGTCGCTGCAGCGCAGCGCCAGTACGCTGGATGATCGCGCCACCAGCCTGACCGCCATGGCACAACGGCACACCGATGACAGTCAGGCACAGGTCGGGGCGGCCCACCATATCGAACAGGCCATCGAACAGCTCACCCACTCCATTGAACAGGCGGGTAGCCAGCTGCATCAGGTGGGGGAGCAAACCCTGCAGTCAGCAGAGCGGGCACAAGAGGCGACACTCGCCATCCACACCGTGGAACAGGTGATCGGGGAGCAAGTCACGGGAGTGAAGCAGGTCTCCCATACCATTTCGGATCTGGCCGGCCTCTCGCAGCAGATTGCCGGGCTGGCGGGCGCCATTCACGATATTGCGGAGCAGACCAATCTGCTGGCGCTGAACGCCGCCATTGAAGCGGCGCGGGCAGGTGAACAGGGACGCGGTTTTGCCGTGGTGGCGGATGAAGTGCGCTCGCTGGCGACCCGCACCGGCAGCGCCACCACCGAGATCAACACCATCATCGGCAAGATCCAGGATGTCAGCCTGCGCGCCGCCAGCGAGATGGATACCGAACTGTCCCGGGTCGAACAGGCGGTCACTCACACGATGACAGCGCGCCAAAGCGTCGCCCGGATCGCGCAGAGCTGCGAGGAGATCAACCAGCGCATCGCTGAGGTCGATCAGTTGATGAGCGATGAGACCCGGCTGGTGCAGGGGATCCACCATCAGGTCGGCGAGATGTCGCGGTTGGCGGCCGAGGCCAACCAGAGCGCCAGTCAGGCCGCCGAAGAGGCGACCATGGTCGCCCAGCACGCCCGCATCCTGACCAGGCAGACTCACCACTTCCATCTCGACACCACCCGCCATTGATCCCCGGCGCTGACGGGAGTCAGCGCTCCCCTTTTTCTCTGCACTGGTTAAATGGGTAGCATTAGACTCCATGAGGGAATAGGATCCGCCCCTCTAAAAACCAACTGCAAGGATCAACTGGCATGACTCGAAAATGGTCGCTCCCCATCGTGGTAATCGCGGGGGGAGCGTTACTCTGGCTTGGCAACACCTTTGGTATGAAATGGGCTCTGATGGCCCTGATCGGATTCGGCTTCGGCTTCACCCTCTCCTTCAGTCGCTTCGGCATCGTATTCGGTTGGCGCGAAATGCTGACCAAACGCAACAGCTACTACGTGCGGGTTCACCTGCTCACCATCGCCATCGAAATTCTGCTGTTCACCACCTTCCTCTCCTTTAGCCACGCCCTGTTTGGCGATGCCATGGTGGGTAACGTGATGGCTATCGGCATTCCCTTCATCGTCGGTGCCTTCCTGTTCGGCATCGGCATGCAGCTGGCAGGCGTCTGCGCCACCGGCACTCTTTACTGCTGCGGCGAGGGACAACCCCGCTTCTGGCTGGTGCTGATCTGCTACGGCATCGGCACCCTTATCAGCAACCAGTTCCGCCCCGAACTGGAGGCCACCTTCTCCAGCCATGTGGTATTGGCCCGGGATCTGACCGGCAATATCTGGAGCGGCATGCTGCTCAACCTGGCGCTGGTCGCTGCGATGTTCCTGCTGTTTCGCAAGAGCGAACTCAAGCGCACCGGCGAGCTCAAGCCCCTCTTCAGCGGCGGCAATCTGTTCTGGCGCGATGGCCGCTTCACCGTGCTGACCGGCGGCATCATCATCGCCCTGCTCAACTCGTCCGTGGTCGCTCTGCACGGCTCGGCCTGGACCATCACCGGCGCCGTCTATGACATGGCGCTGCGCGGAGCCTCCCTGTTTGGCCTGTTCGAGGGCAACCCCAAGCTGGCCCAGCCACTCTTTATCAACCCCATGGTCGGCATGTTCTGGCTCGGGATTCTGGGGGCCATGATGGCGCGCTGTTTGAGCGGTGGCGGCAACTTCGCCCCGATGCGGATCGGCAACAGTCTGGCCTCCATCATCGGCGGCCTGTTGATGGGGATGGGGGCTATGTACGCCGCCTGCAACCTCGGCGGCTTCTTCGATGGCACGGCATCTGGCAGCCTGCACGGCTGGGTCTGGATGCTGATGGCCCTCGCTGGCAGCCTGATCGGCATCCGCCTGCGCCCGCTGTTCGGGCTCTGAGGCACGACATCGTAAACACCCCATAAGAAACGGGAGGCCAAGCCTCCCGTTTTTACATTTATCGATCCCGTTGCTCTGCTTATTGGACAGGCTGGGAGACCCCTTCCAGATGGATTTCTACCCGGCGATCCGGTGCCAGACAGGCGATCAGCTCCTGCTTGGAGCGGCTGGCACAGCTGCTGCCAGTGACCGGATTGGCCTTGCCACGTCCCTCGACTCGTACCTTGTCGGCATACAAGCCTTTGGATACCAGATAGCTGGCCACGCTCTGGGCCCGCTTCTCGGATAGCGCCAGGTTGTAGTTGTCGGAACCGATGCGGTCGGTATAACCGATGACAGTTGCGACACCATCTTTCGGATTGGCCGCCACAATCTGGCTGAACAGGGCATCGAGCGCCTGATTGGCAGCCGGTTTCAGGGTCGCCTTGTTGAACTCGAACAGCACATCGGAACTCAGGCTGAAGGTTTTGGGCTCCACCACGGCTACAGGTGCCGGTTCGGCGGCCGGAGCGGGCGCCGGAGCAGCGACCTCGCCACCTTGCTGACCGAAGCGATAGAGCATCCCGAACGAGATCAGGCCGTTATCCATCTCGATACCGGAGCGATCGAGAGAGGCATCTCCCAGCGGCGTGGTGTACTGGTACTCCAGACGGGCAGCCCAGTCACGATCGATGGCGTATTCGGCACCCAGCGCACCAACGAAGGCAGCGCCATGCTTTTTACCGGTCTCGCTGGTATTGGCGAAGCTGATCTCGCTATCCGTCCAGGCATAGGCGCCGCCCAGTCGACCATAAAGATCGAGCACATTTGTTGCCGGGAAGCTGATCTTCATGGTGGCCTGAATCATCTGGCTCTTGGCTTCGGTCTTGAGGGTATTGGCGCCAGTGCCCGAAGTGGTGTCGTATTTGCCAAGCCAGTCATAACCCAGCTCGAAACCCAGGTTGGGGTTGAGCTGGTAACCGGCGAACAGGCCCAGACCCAGATCATCCGTGTTCTCGCTGGTATTACCCAACGTCTGGGCAATCGACTCGGCATACTGGTTGTGGTCAACGCCATAGTAATTGGACCAACCGGCCTTGCCACCGACATACCAGGTATTGTCCTGAGCGGCAGCCTGCACGGCTCCGGCCGCCAGCAAACCACTGACCAATACGGCAAGCATGGATTTATTCATATTTTCGCCTCTGCAATAAGTCGTTATGGGCGCCTGAGTGCGCACTCTTCCCTGTGTGAAGCCGTCAGGCGGCCTCTCCGCTATTCAGGGTATCCCATCCGAACGCAGCCTCAAATGACCAAGCCATCAGGAGTGTGAGCTTGCCAGCAATATCCGGCGTAAAAATCACCTGTGTACCTATTCATACTGTTTTGCCAGTTAAACCATGACGTTGCGTCGTACGGAGTGGACCTATCCGCACGCAGCAATAGAAAAGGGAGGCATAACGCCTCCCTCCCGATGAGTTGTTGCAGCCCCCTTGCTCAACTGGCTAGGAACAGCCGGTAGGCGGGGTCGTCGCTCACCTCTTTCCAGCCGTAGCCAATCTCGCGCAGGTAGTCGTGGAAGGCGGCCACGTCCTCGTCCGGCAGCTCGAAGGCGCAGAGCACCCGGCCGTAGTCGGCACCGTGGTTGCGGTAGTGGAACAGGCTGATGTTCCAGCGACAGCCCAAGGTCTCGAGGAAGCGCATCAGGGCACCCGGCTGCTCCGGGAACTTGAAGCTGTAGAGCCGTTCACCGAGGGGCCGGGCCGGGCGGCCGCCAATCATGTAGCGCACATGATTCTTGGCCAGCTCGCTCTCGGTCATGTTGACCACCGGATAGCCGTTGCCGCCGAGCTGATCGATGATCTGGCCCAGCTCCTCGTCACCGCCGGTGAGGCGCACCGAGACAAACAGCGACGCTTGCTCCGCGTCCGCATAGCGATAGTTGAACTCGGTCACCATACGCGGCCCGAGCTGACGGCAGAAGTCGAGGAAGGCCCCCTTGCGCTCGGGGATGGTCACCGCCAGCATGCCCTCGCGCTTCTCGCCAATCTCGCAGCGCTCCGACACGTAGCGCAGGCTGTGGAAGTTGACGTTGGCGCCGGACAGAATGGCCGCCATCCGGCCACCCCTGACCTGCTCCCGCTCGCTGTAGGCCTTGAGGCCTGCCAACGACAGGGCGCCCGACGGCTCGGCAATGGCGCGGCAGTCGTCGAAGATGTCTTTCAGTGCGGCGCAGATCTGATCGTTGGAGACGGTTACCACTTCATCAAGATACTGGTTGCACAGGCGGAAGGTCTCCTCGCCGATGCGCTTGACCGCCACCCCGTCCGCAAACAGCGAGACCCGCTCCAGATTGACCGGCTCGCCAGCAGCCATGGCAGCCTTGAGACAGGCGGACCCCTCCGCCTCCACCCCGATCACCTTCACATCCGGCAGCAGTTGCTTGATATAGACCGCCACCCCGGCGGCCAACCCGCCACCGCCCACCGGCACAAAGACGTGAGTGAGGTGGGTATCCTGCTCCAGCAGCTCCTTGCCGATGGTGCCCTGCCCGGCGATCACCTCAACGTCGTCAAACGGCGGGATCAGGGTGTAGCCCTCAAGCGTGGCGAGGCGGCGACTCTCGCCATAGGCCTCGTCGAAGCTATTGCCAAACAGCATGACGTTGCCGCCCTGACGGCGTACCGCATCGATCTTGATATCCGGCGTGGTCTTGGGCATCACGATGATCGCCTTGATGCCGAGCTTGGCGGCCGACAGGGCGACCCCCTGCGCGTGGTTGCCAGCAGAGGCGGCGATAACGCCGCGCGACTTCTGCTCCTCGGTCAGGGTGGCGATCTTGTGGTAGGCACCGCGCAGCTTGAAGGAGTGGACCGGTTGCAGATCCTCCCGCTTCAAACTGACATGGTTGCCGAGCCGCTCGGAAAGTTTTTTCAACGTTTGCAACGGGGTCACTCGCGCCGCCTCGTAGACGGGAGAGAGCAACACCTTGCGTAGATAATCCGCCGCAGAGACCATGATTTATTCCCCCAGCATCGAGCGATCGCGAACCGCGCCTTTATCGGCGCTGGTGGCGAACATGGCGTAGGCTCGCAGGGCAAAGGAGACCTGGCGCTGACGATCGAGCGGCTTCCAGCCACGGGCTTCCACGGCGACACGGCGGGCGGCCAGCACGCTGTCGGCCACCTCCAGCACCATGCTGCGGGCCGGGATATTGATGCTGATGATGTCGCCATCCTCCACCAGACCTATGGTGCCGCCGGAAGCGGCCTCCGGCGAGACGTGGCCGATGGAGAGACCCGAAGTTCCGCCGGAGAAGCGACCATCGGTGATCAGGGCGCACGCCTTGCCGAGGCCCATGGATTTCAGATAGGTGGTGGGGTAGAGCATCTCCTGCATGCCCGGCCCCCCTTTCGGCCCTTCGTAGCGGATCACCACTACCTCGCCTGCTTTCACGGTACCATCGAGGATGCCGTTCACCGCGCTCTCCTGACTCTCGAACACCCGGGCCGGACCACGGAAGGTGAGGTTCTCCTCATCTACCCCGGCAGTCTTGACGATGGCACCGTTGACCGCGAGGTTGCCAGAGAGCACCGCCAGGCCGCCCTCCTGGCTGTAAGCGTTGTCCAGCGAGCGGATGCAGCCTTCGGCGCGGTCCAGATCCAGCTCTGGCCAGCGACAATCCTGACTGAACGCCTTGGTGGTGCGGATGCCGGCCGGACCAGCTCGGTAGAAGTCCACCACCTCCTGACTGGGCTGGCGGCTGACGTCATATTCATCGAGCTGCTCGACGAGAGAGCAACCCAGCACGGTACGGGTATCCCCATGCACCAGACCCGCTTTTTCCAGCTGGCCCAGAATGGCGACCACGCCGCCGGCGCGGTGCACATCTTCCATATGGTACTTCTGGGTGGAGGGTGCCACCTTGCACAGTTGCGGCACCTTGCGCGACATGCGGTCGATATCGGCCATGGTGAAGTCGACACCCGCCTCCTGCGCCGCCGCCAGCAGGTGCAGCACGGTATTGGTAGAGCCGCCCATGGCGATATCGAGCGCCATGGCGTTCTCGAACGCCGCCTTGGTGGCGATATTGCGCGGCAGGGCGGTCTCGTCATCCTGTTCATACCAGCGCTTGGCCAAAGTCACGATGCGCTGACCCGCCAGCTTGAACAGCTGCTCGCGGTCGCTGTGGGTTGCCAGCATGGAGCCATTGCCCGGCTGGGAGAGACCCAGCGCCTCGGTCAGACAGTTCATGGAGTTGGCAGTAAACATGCCGGAACAGGAGCCGCAGGTGGGGCAGGCGCTGCGCTCCACCTGCTCGCTCTGGGCGTCCGATACCTTGGGATCGGCCCCCTGGATCATGGCGTCCACCAGGTCCAGCTTGATGATCTGGTCGGAGAGCTTGGTCTTGCCCGCTTCCATCGGGCCGCCGGAGACGAAGATCACCGGAATGTTGATGCGCAGGGCGGCCATCAGCATCCCCGGGGTGATCTTGTCGCAGTTGGAGATACAGACCATGGCGTCGGCGCAGTGGGCATTGACCATGTACTCCACCGAGTCGGCGATCAGCTCCCGCGACGGCAGGGAGTAGAGCATGCCGCCGTGGCCCATGGCGATGCCGTCATCCACGGCGATGGTGTTGAACTCCTTGGCGACGCCGCCGGCGGCTTCGATCTCGCGGGCCACCAGCTGACCCAGATCCTTGAGGTGAACGTGGCCCGGTACGAACTGGGTGAAGGAGTTGACCACGGCGATGATGGGTTTGCCGAAATCCTGATCGGTCATTCCGGTGGCACGCCACAGGGCGCGGGCCCCGGCCATGTTACGTCCGTGGGTGGTGGTGGCGGATCTCAACTTCGGCATGTCTCTACTCCCTGAATGCCCATATGGGCTCGATGCGTTATGCGGTGATGATACGAGTGGATCGGAATCGATCCTGGTGAAGACTCCTCTGGGAAGCGCTCACCGGAAGCGACTCGGGGAGGCACAGCGCCTCCCCTCTCTTATCAGTCGTTGACGGGCGTCAGCCAGCCCCACTTGTCCTCGGTCTTGCCATTGAACAGGCCGAAGAAGGCGTTCTGCAGCTGCTCGGTCACCGGGCCACGGCTGCCAGCACCCACCTTCATCCGATCGACGGAGCGCACCGGCGTCACTTCGGCGGCGGTGCCGGTCATGAAGATTTCGTCTGCCACATAGAGCGCCTCACGGGGCAGCGCCTGCTCACGCACCTCGTAACCCAGATCACGGGCCAGCGTCATGATAGTGTCGCGGGTGATGCCGGGCAGGATGGCGGCGGTAGCGGGCGGGGTAAACAGCACGCCGTTCTTCACCAGAAACAGGTTCTCCCCCGCCCCTTCGCTCAGGTAGCCGTTCACATCCAGCGCCAGCCCCTCGGCGAAGCCGTTGCGCTTGGCCTCACGGCTGATCAGCTGGGATGACAAATAGTTGCCGCCCGCCTTGGCGCCGGTGGGAATGGTGTTGGGAGCGAGCCGGTTCCAGGAGGTGACGCACACATCCACCCCGTTTTTCAGCCCCTCTTCCCCCAGATAGGCGCCCCATGGCAGGGCCGCCACCATCAGGTCAGCCTTGGCATCCAGCGGCGGATGCAGCCCCAGCCCCACGTTGCCGACAAAGGCCAGCGGGCGCAGGTAGCCGCTCTTCAGGCCGTTCTCGCGCACCACGGTGCGGCAGGCTTCATTCACTTCGGCCTCGCTGTAGGGGACCTCCATCCAGTAGATCTTGGCGGAGTCGAACAGGCGGCGGGTGTGCTCCTGCAGACGGAAGATGCAGGTGCCTTTGGGGGTATCGTAGGCGCGTACCCCCTCGAACACCGAGGAGCCGTAGTGCAGGGCGTGGCTCATCACGTGTACCTGGGCATCCTGCCAGGGCACCAGTTTGCCGTTGAACCAGATGTATTGGGGGTGAGTGGCGGATTGGGAAGGCTGTGACATTGGCTTGGCTCCTTAAGCTCTGATCCGGGGTTGCTGTTCCAGTGCATCGACCCGGGAAACGTCCACCAACTTCACCAGCTGGCTCCACAACTGCTGGATGGGACGCACCGACTCGACAGTAACCGTGATCCGCAGCTGTTGGCAATCCTGCTCCATATTCAAGGCACAGAGATTGAAGCCGCGGTGACGCACCACCCGCAGCACCCGCTCCATCACTTCCGGTCTGGGCTGGGCGTGGATATGCAGGGTGTGTTGTGCAAATGCTGGTTGGGCAAGGGTGTGCGGGTTCATGGGCGTTGCTCCATCATCTGGTGGTTGGCGACTCCCGGTGGAACCAGGGGCCAGACGTTTTCTTCCTCTGAAATAGCCACATGCAGCAGGTAGGCACTCTCGCTTGCCAGCAGGCGATCGAGGGCGCCGGCTATCTGCTCCTTGCATGTGATGGTCTCGCCCGGAATGCCGAAGGCGGCAGCCAGAGCGACGAAATCGGGGTTGTCGGAGAGAATGGTCTCGCTGTAGCGGCCGTCGAAGAACAGCTCCTGCCACTGGCGCACCATGCCGAGGCGCTGGTTATCCAGCAGCACCATCTTCACCTTGAGCTGAGCGCGGCGGATGGTACCGAGCTCCTGCACGTTCATCATGAAAGAGCCATCACCGCTTACCAGCACCACTTCATCCCCCGGGCGCGACATCTTGGCGCCGATGGCGGCCGGCAGACCGAACCCCATGGTGCCAAGACCGGCGCTTGAGAGGTGGTTACGCGGGCTGGTGAAGCGCATGTGCTGGGCCACCCACATCTGATGCTGACCCACGTCGCAGGCGACCACGCTGCTCTCCGGCAACCTGGCGGAGAGCTGCTTGAGCAGGGCTGGAGCGTAGATGGCCTGACCCGGGTGGTCGTAGCGAAACACATATGCGCGAGCCATGGCGGCGCAGTGTTCACGCCAGGGGGCGATGTCGAGAGTCATGGCGAGGCGCGGCAGCACCTGTTTGAGATCCGTGGTGATCCCCACCTCGGCGGCGCGGCGCTTGCCAAACTCTGCGGCGTCCACATCGAGATGGATCACCTTGGCTTCGGGGGCAAACTCCTCCAGCTTGCCTGTCACCCGATCATCGAAACGGGCACCCACCACCAGCAGCAGATCGCACTGCTGCACCGCGTAGTTGGCGGCCTTGGTGCCGTGCATGCCAAGCATGCCGAGGTAGACGGGGCTATCGGGGTCGAGCACGCCAATCCCCTTGAGGGTGGTGACCGCAGGTATGCCGGTGGCGGCGGCAAAGTCGCGCAACTGCTGCTCGGCATTGGCCATGCCCACTCCGCCACCGACGTAAAGCACCGGACGCTCGGCTGCGGCGATCAGAGTGCGGGCTGCGGCCAACTCCGAGGGATTGAGCGCCTCTGGCTCTTCCACCGCAAACAGCGGGCTCTGGGCAGGCACCGCGGCCAGTTGCACATCCTTGGGGAGATCGATCAGCACAGGGCCGGGTCGACCTTCGGTGGCGATAGCGAAAGCCTCTGCCAACACCCGCCCCAGATCGGCGGCATCGGTCACCATGAAGGAGTGCTTGGTACAGGAAAGGGACATGCCGAGCACGTCGACCTCCTGAAATGCATCGGTACCGATGGCGGAACAGGGCACCTGACCGCTGATGGCCACCAGCGGCACCGAATCGAGCAGCGCCTCCGCCAGACCGGTTACCAGATTGGTAGCGCCGGGGCCGGAAGTAGCGATGCAGACCCCCACCTGACCGGAGGCGCGGGCATAACCGACCGCCGCCATGGCTGCGCCCTGCTCATGGCGGCAGAGCTGATGGGCCAGACCACCGTCATACAGGGCATCGTAGACCGGCATGATGGCCCCGCCCGGGTAACCAAACACCTGGGTCACACCCTGTTTCTTGAGAGCCTGTACCAAAAACTGCGCGCCGTTCATGTGGAAAATCCTGTCCTTTGGTCGAAAAAAAACCCCCGAGCTGTGAGGCTCGGGGGTCGCTTGTTTCGTTCTGTCCGGTGGTGGGTCTATCCCTTGTTCCGTGCAGCTAAACGAGCCCCGAGCGGTGAGATAATAATCACCACTAGGATCACAATAATGCTGACGAAACGGGAGGCCATGTTCATAGTTACAACCGGAAATCCTGTGAAATTGGGGCGGTTTCTACCGCGAATGGCTATTAGAACTAGCACGGTGATTTTTATTGGGCAAGCCTTTTTTCTGTGACAACCCACTGATTTTGGCTATTCCCCAGCCGGAACTATGGAATAAAAAACCAACAACAAGCAGTTAGTCAGAACATATATCAACTCAAGGACGGGATTTATGTCATTAGCTGTGGTTTATAGCCGTGCCAGCCTCGGGATCGCGGCCCCGCAAGTTACGGTGGAAGTTCACCTCTCCAACGGCCTGCCCGCCTTCAACATGGTCGGCCTGCCGGAAACCTCGGTGAAAGAGTCGCGAGATCGGGTGCGCAGCGCCCTGCTCAACGGCAATTTCGAGTTCCCGAGTAAACACATCACGGTCAATCTGGCCCCCGCCGATCTGCCCAAGGAGGGAGGCCGCTTCGATCTGGCTATCGCTATCGGCATTCTCGCCGCTTCCAAGCAGATACCAGCAAAATACCTGCTCGATCATGAATTTTTAGGTGAGTTGGCCCTGACCGGCGAAATTCGTCCCGTGCTCGGGGTGCTGCCTGCCGTACTCGCCTGCCGGGATGCGGGGCGCACCCTGCTGGTACCGCGAGAGAACGGCCCGGAAGCCTCCCTCATTCAGGATGCCGAAGTGCGCACCGCCCACCAGTTGCTGGCCGTCACCGCCTGGCTGGCAGGCCAGTACGAACTGCCGCTGCCGGATCCCCAAAGCGCGGAGAGCCTGCCCAATGTGCCGGACCTGCAGGATGTGATCGGCCAGTCACAGGCCAAGCGAGCGCTGGAGATCGCCGCCGCCGGCAGCCACAACCTGCTGTTCATCGGCCCGCCCGGCACCGGCAAGAGCATGCTGGCGAGCCGATTGCCCGGCATTCTGCCGCCGCTCAGCGAGCAGGAGGCGCAGCAGACCGCCGCCATCCACTCCATCGGCGGCCTCACTCCGCGCGCCGGTCACTGGCACCACAGACCCTATCGCACGCCCCACCACAGTGCCTCCGCAGTAGCGCTGGTGGGCGGCGGCAGCCACCCAAGGCCCGGCGAAATATCGTTGGCCCACAACGGGGTTCTGTTTCTGGATGAATTGCCCGAGTTCGAGCGCAAGGTGCTCGACTCCCTGCGCGAGCCGCTGGAGACGGGCCACATCACCATCAGCCGGGCCGCCCGCCAGGTGGATTTTCCCGCTCGCTTCCAGCTGGTGGGCGCCATGAATCCCAGCCCCTGCGGCCACTATGGCGACGGCCAGACCCGCTCCAGCCCGGATCAGATCTTGCGCTACCTCGGCAAGCTCTCCGGCCCCTTTCTCGACCGCTTCGACCTGACAGTTGAGGTGCCGCTGCTGCCCAAGGGGAGCCTTACCGGCAAGGCGGAGCGGGGGGAGTCGAGCCAGCAGATCCGCGATCGGGTGCTGGCGGCGCGAGAGCGCATGCTGAGTCGTAACGGCAAGCTCAACAACCTGCTGGATAGCCGTGAGATAGAGGATATTTGCCGCTTATCACCGCAAGATGCCGACTTTTTGGAGAACGCCATCCAGAAGCTGGGGCTCAGCATCCGGGCCTGGCATCGCATCCTGCGGGTGTCACGCACCATCGCCGATCTGGCCGGGCAACCCGCCATCGGCAAGGAGCATCTTATCGAGGCACTCGGCTACCGGGCCATGGACCGGCTGTTGTCGCGATTGCGCAGCAGCTGACAGAAGGGAAAGGGTGAGTCCGACTCCGTAACGGCTCTGAATGGTCTCACGGGCAATCGGCTGATATTATGGCCACAGATCTGACCACTTGATGGCCCTTTATCGACAGCAAGACGGACCCGACTCATGCCCAACAAGCTGACAGAGCGACTGCGCGGCAGCCTCTCCACCCTGCTCTATTTTTCCAACACCCTCTTCTGGTTTGTCCCCATCTTCTCGCTGGGTCTGCTCAAGCTCCTGCTCCCCCTCAAGGGGTGGCGCACCCTCTGCAACTGGCTGCTCGATGGCTGTGCCAGCTGCTGGATCGGTTTCAACAATCTGATCCAGAAAACCATCATCAAAACCCCTTTCGAGGTGGTCGGAGTGGACAAAGGGCACCGGAATGAGTGGTATATGGTGATTGCCAACCATCAATCCTGGGTCGACATACTGGTACTGCAGCGGGTTTTTAACCAAAAAATCCCCTTCCTGAAGTTTTTCCTCAAGAAAGAGCTGATTTGGGTACCTTTTCTCGGTCTGGCATGGTGGGCGCTCGACTTCCCCTTCATGCGGCGATATTCCAGGAAATTTCTGGAAAAATATCCCCATCTGAAGGGAAAAGACATTGAAACGACCCGTAAGGCCTGCGCCAGGTTCCGCCACATTCCGGTGAGTGTGATGAACTTCGTCGAAGGCACCCGCTTCACCGGCAGCAAGCATCAGAAGCAGGGCTCGCCCTATCGTCATCTGCTGCTCCCGAAAGCGGGGGGCATCGCCTTTACTCTGGCCGCCATGGGTGATCAGTTGCATCAACTGGTGGATGTCACCATCGCCTATCCGGACGGCATCCCCAGCTACTGGGACTTCATGTGCGGCCGGGTCGGGCAAATCAAGGTTCAGGTCCGCTATTTGCCGATCGACCGCAAATTGGTGGGGGATTACTTCAATGACCCCGAGTTCCAACAAGAGTTTCAACAGTGGCTGAACGGGATCTGGCACGAAAAGGACCAGACCCTGAGCCAACTGCTGGCAACCAAGGCGCAGTAAACATTCATGCTATCCCTGCTTCCCGGCCCGCTGGTGCTGATCATCAGCGCGGGCCTGACCATCCTTTTCACCGCCTTGTGCGCCAGCTTGATCCTGCTGGTGTCGCTGGCCAAACTGCTGCTGCCGATCCCGGCCTTTGGTCGCGCCTGCAGCCGGCTCAACAACCGCTTCATGAGACTGTGGCTGGCCTGCAATGCGCTGGTGATCCGCCTCACCACCCGTATTGACTGGCAGGTGGAGGACAATACCAAGCTGCGCAAGGATGCCTGGTATCTCATCATCAGCAATCACATGAGCTGGACCGATATCGTGGTGCTCGGCCACCTGTTCCGCGACCGGCTGCCGGTGCCCAAGTTCTTTATGAAACACGAGCTGATCTACATACCGCTGTTGGGGCTCGCCTGCTGGGGGCTCGATATGCCCTTCATGCGCCGCTATTCGCGAGAATTTCTGTTACGAAATCCCCATCTGCGCGGCAAGGATATCGAGACCACCCGCAACGCCTGCGAGAAGTTTCGCCACATCCCCACTACCGTCATCAACTTCGTGGAAGGGACCCGCTTCACCGAGCAAAAACGGGATGCTTCCCGCTCCCGCTACCGCCATCTGATGCCGCCCAAGGCGGCGGGGCTGGCCTTTACGCTGGCAGCCATGGGGGAGCAGTTCGACAGCCTGATCAACGTCACCATCCGCTATCCGGACAATGCCGAGACCCCGTTCAAGGACTTCCTGATGGGACGGGTGAAACGCATTCAGGTGCGGATTGAGGAGCTACCGGTGAATGAACAGCTGATAGGAGATTACTTCAACGACAAGCAGTTCAAGCGCGGTTTTCAGGAGTGGCTAAACCAGCGCTGGCAGGAGAAGGACGAGGTGCTGGAGGGGTGGCAGAGCGGTCAGGCGCCGCTGCCGGTTGCCGCCAAATCCGAGGAGGAATCCAAAGAGAGCGCAGAAGCCAACTCGGCCAACTGATCTTCGGAAAAGACAGCAATCCCGTGGCGGCGCAGCAGGTCGGTGGTCTTGCCCTCGCCCGCCACAGAAACACCTTCAAAGCGGCCGTTATAGATACGGCCGCTGCCACATGAGGGGCTCCCCTCTTTCAGCAGGGCGAAGCGAATGCCCTGCGTCTGACAGATTTCCAACGCCAGCTCGGCGCCGCGATCAAACTCGGCAGTCACATCCATCCCGCTCGCCGTCACTACGCGCTCGCCCTGTCGCTCGGCAGGAGGGCGCGGAGTTGGCAAACCGCCCGCCACTTCGGGGCAGAAGGCCAGCACCCGCCCCTCGGCACCCAGCGCACTCAGCCAGTCGCTGACAATCCCCTTGCTCTGACCGTCGTAACGCACCGGCTGACCAAGCAAGCAGGCACTCACCAGCACCTTGTGCACGCCGGTCTCACTCATGCTTCCGCTCCATGCATCACCTGATCGAACATCACGCAGCAGGGGCTCTCCAGCCGATAGAGAATGGCGGGGCGCTGTTTGCCGGTGCGCTTGCGGCCGGTATCCACCAGAATGTCGGCGCGATGGATCCGCTTGCGAAAGGCGGCCGTATTCATGGGTGTTTGCAGGATGATTTCGAAGGCACGCTGCACCTCGGATAGGGTGAACTCGGGCCCCAGCAGTTGCAGCGGCAGGGTGCTGTAGCGGCTCTTGATCCGCAACCGCTCCAACCCCTTGGCGATAAGCTGGACATGGTCGAAGGCGAGGCTCAGCCCCGGCAGGTTGGCGAGCGGATGCCAGCAGCCGTGGATCGCCTCCACTTCCGGCTCCACTAGACAGAGATAGACCAGGGTCGTGGACCAGCCGCGGGGATCCCGCTCCAGATTGCCGAGGGTGCAGACCTGCTCGCTGTAGCAGTGACCGAGCCCCCACTCTGCCAGCAGACGGCGCTGGGCGGCATCGAGATCCCGATCCCGGGTCTCGTCGATGCGCAGCGCAGGCAGTTGCCAGCAGTGGGCAAAGGGGGGGCGATCGCGGGTCTCGAGCAGCAGCTCGAGCCGCTCCTCATGCAACCGCAGCACCACCATATCCAGACTCATTCTCAGCATGCCGATCGCCCTGCTCGCCTTCCATTAATGTTTGGTAGATAATATCACACGAATAGTATGTGCAGGAGCCAATCATGGGAACCGTCGCCAGCCTGGATATTGATGCGCAGAAGGGCTTTACCCCCCTCTGCCCGAACGAACTGCCCGTCGCGGGCGGTGATGATATTGTGGCTGCGCTCAACGCTCAGGCCACCCTCGCCACGCTGCGGATCGGCAGCAAAGACTCTCACCCTGCCAATGCCGACTGGGCCGTCTCTGACCCCGCCGGCATGCTGCTGCCGCTGGATCTACCCAACGCCGACCTCACCTGGCCGGTGCACTGCGTACCGGGCAGCAAGGGCTTTGAGCTGCTCGACGGCCTGCCCGCCCCCATCGACTATGACTTCTTCGTCTGGAAGGGGGTCGAACCGGATCTCCATCCCTACGGCACCTGCTTCCACGACCTGGCAGAACGGCGCAGCACCGGACTCATCGAATTCCTGCAAGCCCGCAAGGTCGATACCGTACTGGTCGGCGGCCTCGCCACCGACTACTGTGTCAAAACCAGCGTGCTGCAACTGCGTCGCGCCGGTTTCCGGGTGATCGTCCATCTCGATGCCTGCCGTGGCATCGCCCCCGCGACGGTTGCCAGCGCCCACACCCAGATGATCGAGGCTGGCGCCGAACTGGCCCAGACCCTTATCGATGTACAACGCCTGCTGGACGCCTGATATGCCCGCAATCCTCACCAGCCTGTCCGATAGCGGCGCCTGCAATTTAACTATGCAACTGGCGTTCGCTCGCCTGCGGGGAGCCTGATATGCCACCGATTCTTACCAGCCTGCTCGACACCGACGCCTACAAGCTGCATATGCAGCAGGCGGTGTTCCATCGCTATCCGGATGCCGAGGTGGTGGCCGAGTTTCACAGCCGCAATGAAGAGGATCTGCTGCCCATGATGGGGCAGATCGAGGAGCAACTGCGCCTCGCCGGTTCCCTGCGACTGACCAAGCCAGAGCTCGATTTTCTGGCCGAGCGTCCCTTCTTCACTCCTGACTACCTCGACCACCTGCGCCGCAAGCCGCTCGACGCCTCGCTACTCAAGGTGTTCGAGCAGGATGGCCGCATCAATGTGCGGGTCGAGGGCCCCTGGCAGGATGTGATCCTGTGGGAAATCCCGGTGCTCGCCATCATCAGCGAGATGCGCAACCGCTTCCGCTACCCCCAGTTCGGCGTCAGCCACGCGCTGGAGCGGCTCGATCAGAAGATCGACAAGCTGGAGAAGGAGCTGAGCAGCGACGAGATGAGTGAGTTCAACCTCATCGACTTCGGCACCCGCCGCCGCTTCTCCCATGCGGTACAAGATGCGGTAGTGGGTCGCCTCAAGGAGCGGCTGCCAGCATTTCGCGGCACCAGCAACTACATGCTGGCCCAGAAGTACAAGCTGCCCGCGGTCGGCACCCAGGCCCATGAGTGGTTCCAGGCGCACCAACAGCTCGGCTTCCCGCTGGAGCACAGCCAGCGCGCCGCCCTCACCAGCTGGCTGGACGAGTTCACCGACCATCTCGGCATCGCCCTGACCGACTGCATCACCATGGATGCCTTCCTGCGCGACTTCGACTTCGAGCTGGCCAGCAGCTATCAGGGCTTGCGTCACGACTCCGGCGATCCCGTGGTGTGGGGCGAGAAAGCGATCAGCCACTATCAGCGCCTCGGCATCGACCCCACCGAAAAGACCCTGGTCTTCTCCGACGGGCTCAACCTCGACAAGGCGGTGCAGCTGTTCCGCCACTTCCGTGGCCGCATCAATACCAGCTTCGGCATCGGCACCAAGCTCACCTGCGATCTGCCCGGCGTCAGCCCGATGAACATCGTCTTCAAGCTGATCGAGTGCAATGGCGGCCCGGTCGCCAAGATCTCCGACAGCCCGGGCAAGACCCTCTGCCGGGATGCGGAGTTTATCCGCAACCTCAAACAGGCGTTCCACGTCGGGGTCTGATCTTCCCGAACACCAGAAAACAAAAAGCCCGCCGGTTCGCACCGGCGGGCTTTTTTATCGACTCTGTCCCGTCCTGAATATGGTTTACACCTTTCCCCCCCAATAAATGGAGAACCCGATGGGACAAGGTGTGAAACGGACACAGCGCGATTACTCACTGACTTTTAAACTGGCACTGGTCGAGCAGATTGAAAAAGGCGAGCTCAGTTGCCAGCAAGCACAAGCCCGATATGGCATTCAGGGCAATTCGACCATTCTGGTATGGTTACGTAAACATGGTCGGCAAGATTGGAGCCAGGGGGCTTCTGTACGTGCCGGCAGGAGCATCACCATGCCTGACCCCGACAACCAGACGCCAGAACAGCGCATCAAGGAACTCGAGCAACAGCTGGCGCTAATGAGTCAGAAGGCCCAGTTCTTTGAGGCCATCGTCGATGTACTGAAGAATGACTACGGCGTCTCCATCGTAAAAAAGCGACCCGGCAAGTCCTCTCGCAGCGGCAAGTCGAGA